>VXZF01000104.1:0-1979 GCA_009845645.1 Gemmatimonadota bacterium
GATATGTTTATAAGTGAAATCTATTCCTACATTTTAATTTTGGTCGCAGGTCAGATAGCAATTTATTTTTTACCCATGAAAGCACACCTCAAAAAATATCAGGCTGCGTCTCAAAAGTCCGAGTCTCAGGTTCCCAAAGCGGACCTAGGCAGGCGCGTAGTCGGGTTATTAGAAACGCAACAGGCCCCCTTCTTTATTATCGCAGCAACCTTCCTCCTAGGGATATGGACCTTTGACGCCAAACTATCCCTCAGCGGCGACAACGCCGAATTCATCACGCTGGCACGCAGTCTGGCCCAAGGCGAGGGGCTTTTGCACATCAACTCGCCCGACCCCAAGCCAGCGACTAAGTACCCTTTTGGCTTTCCCGTTCTGCTAGCCCCTTTGGCGTGGACTTTCCCCGGCGATTGGGTGCCGATGAAGGTTTGGGTGCTAGTGCTCTTCGCATTGGGGATGGGGGTACTTTACCAATTGGCCAAGGAGCGAGTGGGCGTCTTGCCCGGCCTAGCGGTGGTGGTGTTGAGCGTCGTGCTCGGCAAGAGCTATTTGACGCACGGGCCGACCGGCGCGGTCTATGGCCCGCTGCTGCTGCACTACGCACACCAAGTCATGTCCGAAGTGCCCTATCTGACCTTTTCGCTTTTGGCACTGTGGCTCGTCGAACGGGGCATTGGGCGCGAGGGTCTCAAGGGAAACTGGTGGCTCGTCGGCGGATTCGCCTGCACCATTTGGGCGTACTACATCCGCACAGTTGGGATCGCGCTCGTAGCGGCTGTGGTGGTTTATCTGTTGCTTCGGCGCGATTTCCGGCGATGTATGTTCTTTAGCGGCGCGGCGTTTGTCTGTTGGCTGCCGTGGACATTGCGCAACCAGGCGGTAGGGGGCGGCAGCGTCTATATCAAGCAGCTCTTCATGGTCAATCCCTACCACCCAGAGCGGGGCCTGCTCGACGTAGGTGGCTTCGTCGAGCGCTTTATCGGCCATGCACATCGCTATCTGACGGGGGAATTGCCCAATACCTTAGTGCCTTTTTTTGACGGCACTGAGACTATTTTCCACCCCGCGCCGTTATTGCTGATCGCGCTCGCTGTTGCGGTGACGGTATTCTGCATCAAGCGTGGCGAACACCTGCTGCTCCTGCTCTACGCGGCCTTCTCCATGGGGATCGTGTTGCTCTGGCCTTGGCCCGGAGATCGCTTTCTAGTGCCTATTGTGCCGGTGCTCGTCTTGTTGGGAGTCTGGGCCGTTTTGCAAATTCGCGACAGACTGGCCGGGGGCCAGGTGGGCAGGTTCGTGGTATGGGGCTGTTTTCTGGTATGCGTCATCGGCCAGATTGGCGGTGTCAAGCGCCTAGCCGATTACGCTGCCGCTGACTATCCCCCGCCTTGGCTCCGCTACTATCAGGCTGGTCAATGGCTCAAAGCCAACGCCTCGGAAGACGCCATCGTACTGTGCCGCAAGGGCTACTGGATGTACATCGTCTCGGGCCGGCGCTGCGTCGGCTTCCCCTTTGACGAGCCGGCAAAAGTGCTGGCCCACATGGAGCGCGAAAAGGTAGATTACGTGGTGTTGGAAAGCCTCGGTTTTCCCCAGACTGGGCAATACCTGTATCCGGCCATCAAGGAGTACGAGAGCCGCTTCCAAGTGGTGTGGCACGACCCGGTGGTGCCGACGTTTGTGCTGCGTTTTCTCCGGCTTTAGAAACCAACAATGAACAGACTCACGGCAGCGGCGCGTCGTCGCGGACTAGGCCCTCGTCGCGGAGTTCGGCCCAAAACGAGGCGGGAATCTCCTGCGTGAGCAAGTCGAAATTCTCCTGCACTCGCTCGGGTTGCCGCGTCCCGGGGATGATGCAGGTGATGGCCGGATGGGCGAAGACGAATTGCGAAGCCGCTGCTTTGAGATTGACGTGGTGGCGAGCGGCCACGGCTTCTAGCGACTTGGCCCTAGCCGCGATTTCGGGTGGAGCTTCCCGGTAG
>VXZF01000104.1:1989-5083 GCA_009845645.1 Gemmatimonadota bacterium
TTGTACGTCGCGCCCGGGCGGGAGCCTTTGGCTAAGATGCCGCTGTTGTACGTGCCGCCGGCCATGATGCCGATGTTTTTTTCCACGCACAGCGGCAAGAGTTCGCCGAGCGCACCTTGGTCGAGCAAGCTGTAGCGCCCGGCGAGGAGGAAGCAGTCGAAATCGCCCTCGCGGGCAAAGCGGGCTAGCATTTCCCATTGGTTCATGCCCGCACTGACGGCACGGATAACGCCTTCGCCGCGCAGCTTGTCGAGTGCAGGATAAGCACCGTCGATGGCTTCCTGCCAATGGTTGTCCGGGTCGTGAATGTGGAGAATGTCGATGCGATCTACGCCTAGGCGTTTGAGGCTGTCTTCAAAGGAGCGCATGACGCCGTCGTAGCTGAAGTCGAATACCGGTTGATACGAGGCCGGGCCATCGAAAATGCCCTCCTGTTGGTCTTGCTCGGTTGGGACCAAGACGCGCCCCACTTTGGACGCGAGCACATAGCTGTCGCGCGGCACGCCCACGAGGGCCTTGCCGAGGCGGAGTTCGCTTTTACCCGCTCCGTACAGCGGTGCGGTATCTAAGAGGTTCAGCCCCAATGACAGGGCGCGGTGTACGACGGCGACGGCTTGGTCGTCTGGTATGTCGCCGTATAGGCCGCCGATAGAGGCGCAGCCCAAGCCGAGGCGCGTGACGCGCAGGCCGCTGCTGCCGAGGGGTACTTATTCGAGTGGATTCATGGCTTGCTCCTCATAGTTTCTAGATGTAAGGAGCAAAACATAGGCCGAACTACCCGCGACAAAAAGCCCGCTCCTTGGGACCTGCTTGACGCTCACAGGGGCATGCCGTACATTAAGCGGCCTTTGTAAATGTTCCGAACTCATTGAATATAAAAGAGATGTATCAATTTAAGGCCAAGCTGCTGGCACTACTAATGCTGGCTGGGTGTGCCGTCCCCGAGGAGCCACTGCAAGAAGAAGCGGCTCGCAGCGAGCGGCCCGCTTTGGCCGAGTGGCAGTGGGCCGATGGTGAGCTGCCTTGGAGCACTTGGGACGAGTCTTTGTTCGCGCGCGCCCAAAGCGAAAACAAGCCTATATTGGTGTATTTGGCCGCTCCGGGATGCGAGGGCTTGTTTCCCGCGCCGACACCGGCGTTGCGCCAACTGGTCGCCGAGCGATTTGTCAGCGTGCAGGTCGATCCATTCAAGCGGCCGGACATCGCTCGGCGCTACGACAGTGGCGGTTGGCCAGCCCTAGTGATAGCCTTGCCGGACGGGCGGGTTTTCGCGCGGGCTGTGGATGTTCCGCCTGCCAATGTCGAGCCTTATTTGCGTCGGTTGCACACGGCCTACGAGGAAAAGCGCGGGGTACTCGTCGCCAAGGTGCAGCGCGCCGCCCGTCCAAAGGTTGAGAAACCCGTTGCAATAGATGCTGTTTACCACGCGTGCGCGGCTGCCTTTGACTCGACCCACGGCGGCTTCGGTGGCCCGACCAAGTTTCTCGAAACTTCGACGTTGCGCTTCCTGCTCACCTATGCCGAGGCACGAGGCGCAGCACGGGCGCGGCAGATGGCCTTGGCCAGTTTGGATGCAGTTCTTGCCTCGCCGCTTGGCAACAGCGGTGGTTTTCTCGCGTACTCGTATGCGCCGGATTGGAGCGCGCCTGCGGGCGAGCGAGAAGCGCTCGATCAGGCGGCCATGCTGCATCTGTTGCTGGAGGCTGGCCAGTCCCGCTACGCCGAGTCGGCCAGAGCGTTGCTCGGCTTTGTCGAGGGTACACTCTTTGACAAAGCCGAGGGTGTGTTCCGCGGTCGCCAAGTCATGGCCGACACTTGGTGGACCGATCCCGCGCTCTACGCCGACCGCCAAGCGGCCTTGATACGGGCTTATTTGGCCGCAGCCACCACGCTAGGGGACGACCGCGCCGCTCAGGTGGCTCTGCAAGCTGGCGACGCGCTCGTCAATCGCTGTATCGACGGCCGCGGCCGGGTGCAGCACGTCTGCGACTCAGAAGCCGAAGGCAGCGCGGGCCTGCTCGCCGATCAAGCCTTGGCGGCATTGGCTCTGTGGGAGTTGGGCCAGTGGAGTGGAGAGGCGCGGTTTGCCACGGCTGCTGAGCAGGTTACGCGCTTTATGGAGCAATCGTATGATCGTCCCGCTGCCCTCGATCCGCTATCACACCACGGCAAAGCTCTCGCTCTCCAGTTCTACGGGCGACAGGGTCGCGCCGAGCGGGTGGTCGCCTTGGCCGCCGAGCCACCTTTGGCGCAGGTATCCGGCCGAGCGCATAGCGCGTGGGCACGGGCCTTGCTGCTGTATGGCCCTCCGCTATGAGAATTTTGGTGACAGGTGCCACTGGCTTTTTGGGCCGTACTTTGCTCTCCTTGGCAGGGGAAGCCGAGTGGATGGGCTGTGGCCGCCGGCCCACTGCTGAGGGCATTCCCTATCGCCAAGTCGATCTAGCCAACCGCAAAGCTGTGGCCGCACTCGTCGCCGAACTGGCTCCAGACTGGGTGATCAACGCCGCGGCTATGACCGATGTCGATGGCTGCGAAAAAGACGCGCAGGCTGCGCGGCAAGCTAACGTCGATATTCCCGAGAACTTGGCCGCAGCTTGCGATACAACCGGCACTGGCTTGGTCCATATCTCCACGGACTACGTTTTCGACGGCAAGCGCGGACCCTACGGCGAAGGGGACGCGACCCATCCGCTGTCTTGCTACGGTCAACTCAAGCTCGAAAGCGAGGGTATATTAAAGAAAATGGAGCGGGTGCTAGTCGTGCGGACCCTGTGGCTGTACGGCTATGTCCCGCAGGCCGGATCCAACTTTCTCACTTGGGTGTTGCGGGGGCTGTCTAGCGGCCAACCTCTGCGGGTCTTTGCCGATCAGTGGGGCAATCCAACTTATATCCGCGATTTGGCTCGCGCCTTGGTGGCCCTGTGCGGCCAAGAGGCGCGGGGCTTGTTGCACATAGGCGGCGCGACCTTTATGACGCGCTGGGAGATGGCGCGGGAGATAGCCCGTTTCTTTGGCATTGACGGCGCGTTGATCGAACCCGTGCCAACCTGCGCAGCCGGGCTGCCAGCCGCGCGTCCCCTGCGCTCTGGTC
>VXZF01000104.1:5093-8068 GCA_009845645.1 Gemmatimonadota bacterium
ACCCCAATTTGCTCGCTAGCCTATCCTCATGGACTCCGTGCAGATTTCACTGATAACGCCCACGTACAACGAGCGGGAAAATCTGCCGCTTTTGGCGGAAGAAATTTTCGCAGTCGTCGGCCAAGAGCCGGATATCGACTTGGAACTCATCGTGGTAGATGACAACTCACCCGATGGCACCGGCGAGGTGGCCGAGTCGCTGAAAGCCCACTATCCCATGCAGGTGATACATCGGCCGGGCAAGCTCGGTTTGGGATCGGCGGTGATGGCGGGTTTTGCTCAGTCGGCGCGACCACATCTCGGAGTGATAGACGCCGACTTAAGCCACGACCCGGCGATCCTGCCCGAACTCGTCCACAGCCTGCGCGAATGCGACATTGCCATGGGTAGCCGTTTTGGAGCGACCAGCCGAGTCGAACGATGGGCGTGGCACCGCAAGCTGATTTCGCGAATCGGCGTGGGTGCGGCCCGCCTACTGACCGGGGCCGAGGATCCGCTGTCGGGTTATTTCTGTCTGCGCCGCCAGGTGATACAGGACCTAGCGCTCACGTCTTCGGGTTACAAAATTCTGCTCGAAATTTTGGTCAAGGGCCGCTATCAGCAGCATCGTTCCGTGCCTTTTGTCTTTCGCAACCGCCAATTCAGCGCCAGCAAGCTGGACCTGCGCGAGCATTTGCTCTTTGCCAAACAAATCCTCTACTTCAGCGGCTACAAGCTCATGGGCCGCCACCGAGGTACTAAATCGTGCGACTGAGCATCGTCTTCCTCAACTACAATACCCGCGATCTGACCCGCCAGGCCCTGAATTCTGTGCTCGCAGCAGCCGAAGGGCTAACGGTGGAGATATTCGTCGTTGACAATGCCTCGGTAGATGGCAGTGCTGACATGGTAGCCGAGGAGTTCCCGCAAGTGAAGCTGATACGCAACACGGCCAATGTGGGTTTTGCGGCCGGCAACAACGTGGCTCTGCGGCAGGTGACCGGAGAATACGTGCTGCTGATCAATACCGATACCATTGTGCGCCGAGATGCGTTGCGCACGATGGTAGAGTTCTTGGACGCGCACCCGAAAGCCGGAGCCTGCGGGTGCAAAATCCTCGACCCAGACGGCACCTTGCAGCTTGATAGCCGTCGCGGCTTTCCGACGCCGTTGGCTGCCTTTTGCAAGATGTCGGGCCTGAGCCGCTTCTTTCCCAAGCACCCGCTCATCGCCCACTACCACATGACGTATCTCGACCCCGAGCAGACGGCTGAGGCCGAGGTGTTATCTGGATCCTGCATGATGGTGCGCAAGGCGGCCATGGACCAAGTCGGCCTGCTCGACGAGGACTACTTCATGTACGGCGAGGACATCGACTGGTGCTATCGCTTCCACCAAGCCGGCTGGAAAATTTACTACGTGCCGACGACTTCGATCATTCACTTTCGCGGCGAGAGTGGCCGGGGGGTGCCTCTGCGAATTCTCTATCGCAAGAGTCGTGCCATGTCGATTTTTGTCAACAAGCACATGGCGCGGCGCTTTCGCTTCTTCCCACTGTGGCTTTTGCAGGTGGGCATTGCCCTGTACGGAACGTTCCGCCTCCTCGCCCGGGCGGGTCGCGCCTTGGCCATGCCACTGATCGACGCTGGCTTAGTGCTCTGTGGCTTAAAGCTGGGATTAGCGGTGCGCTACCACCAAGAGTTGGTGCCTTTTATCTACCGCATCGAGCAAGTCAGCAATCTCTTCGGCCTCGACGTCCAGCCGACGCGCTGGCTGGTGCCGCCTCCGTATTCAGATTTGCAATGGGCTGCTGTGTACGGTGCTTCAACTTTGGTCTGGCTGTTGGCGTTTTACGCGTCGGGCCTGTACGACCGCCGCCGCTACTCGGTGGCGTGGTCGGTAATGGGGGTGACGCTGGGGTTTGCCTGCATTGTAATGCTGGTATTCTTCTTTAAGGCTTACAACTTCTCGCGGTTAGCTGTGGTCGCGGCTTGGTTTTGCAACTTGCTGTTAATCGCCGGTTGGCGCTTGGTCGCGCGTTGGTTCCTGTACCAGCGCGGCCGCGAGGGTCGGTTGCGCACCCTGTTGGTGGGAACTGATGCGGTTGCCGTGCATTTTGTCGAGCAGCTAGAGCGCATGGGTATGGTCCACTGCGATCTGATCGGCGTGGTGGAAGATGGCTCCCAACAGCGGGGCTGTCCGCTGGCTGGTCGCCCGGTGGTCGGCCACGTTGGCGAACTGGAGGCATTGGTGGACGACTTTGCCATTGATCACCTCGTGTTCACTCCGAGCGCCATGGCGTCGTTCTTGGAGCAGCCGGTGCAGTCGCGGGGGGCGCGGGATTTGCGCGTTAGCATGGTGCCGGTCGCTTTTGCCGAGATGGTTGCCGATCGCGGCGCACACGACTCCGCTCCTTTACCCCTCGTGGAAATTAGGACGGGCAGTTGAGTGGGGCAGTGTTGATTTTTTACCTTTATTTACGTATTGTGAACGCGAGCATACGCTGGGAGAATAACTATGTCTGAGAGGCGTTTGGCAGGCGGTCGAGAGATCGTGCTGCCGATGAGTAAAGCAGTCGAAATTAGTTTTCGCAGCCTGAAAATTCGCTTTGGCCGCTCGCTGATCACCACTAGCGGCGTGATTTTGGCCATAGCCTTTTTAATGTCGGTGTGGAGCAACAACGAAATCATCAGCAGCCTGCGCAACGCGGACAAAAGCGAGATCAACTTGCTGTTGCAAAAAAACGGCATTGAGACCGGCGTCACCGAGGCTGGCGACGCTTCTGCAGAGGCCAAGGCCCGTATAGAGGAAGAGCAATCCAAGCAGACCTGGCTTATCAGTCTCTCGCTGTTGGTCTGCGTCGTTGGTATTGCCAACGCCATGTTGATGTCGGTGACCGAGCGCTTCCGCGAGATCGGCACCATGAAGTGTCTCGGGGCCTTGGACACCTTTATCGTCAAGCTCTTCCTGCTCGAATCGACCTTTCAGGGGTTGGC
>VXZF01000612.1 GCA_009845645.1 Gemmatimonadota bacterium
CTAGAACATCAGCGGATTGAGGACAGCCTCCATGGGCGAGGGCACGACGATGGTTTCCAGCAGTATTTTGCCATTACGGACCTCGCCCACCTCAAAGGCAACAAAGCCCCCGTTTGCGAGTATCCGGTGCAACTCTCGGAAGGTGCGGGTCATCGCTGCTTGCCAGTCGGCTGGTTTTTTCAATTGCCATATAGCCACCGCCTTGGCGTCAATGCCGTTAAACCAGCAGCGCAGCCAGTTGTCTGCTTGGTAGTTGACGATGTCCAAAAAGGGCGGCGAGGTAACGGCGAGTTGGATGGATGCACTGGCGATGGCGGAGGTATTGTCAGACGAGCCGGTTACGAGCAGGGGGGTATTCGCCGTCAGCGTTTTTAGCTCGCGTGCTTGCAGCTTGCTCAGTAAGGATCGCGTCTTGCGGAGGATGATGGCCTTTATGTCGCGTTCAGGCGGCACTTGAGCGCGTTTTTGGTTGATGCGCTTTTGCGACTCGATGGATACCGCCTGATTGGGCGGCAGCGTATATACGGAGAAAAATCCCGGCGAGTGCCCAGTCAGGCGGTTGGTCGCCACCATCTGAATCCACGCATCGACGGGGTCGAGTGGCCCTTCTTGGCGGCGCGTGAGGAGGTAGGAGCGCAGGTTGACGATTTGGCGGAGAGTATTGGGGTGATAAAAAACAAGGAGGTCGTCCCAGACCTCGCTCGATTTATCGAGGTTCAGCGCCGTCAAGCGCGTTTCTACCTCGTTCCATGTGGGTGGATAAAGGCGGGGGCGGACTAGGCGTTCGCTGAGAGGATTTATGTCGCAGCCGATGGGACGACGGCCCAACAGCGCCGCTTCGAGGACGGTGGTGCCGCGCCCCATGAACGGGTCGTACACCGCGTCGCCGGGTTGCGTCAGGCGGCTAATGAAAAACCTCGGCAATTGCGGCTTGAAACAGGCGCGATAGGAGACTTCGTGGAGCGAGTGGGCGGCGCGCTGCTTGGAGGTCCAGAACTCGTTGACGTACACCGGAATGGAAATGGCCGGATCGGGAAAGTCGAGGATGTTCGTCTCTTTGCCAAAATCCGCAAAGGCTTGGATTTCGTCGGCGAATTCCTTGGCGTTTAGAGGTTTATTCCTCGCCAACGCACTAGCTCCCGCCGCGCATCATCGCCAAGAACCGCTGGGCGTTCCCGGCAAAGTGATCTTCGATTTCCGCGGGCGTTAGTTGCAGCATCTCGGCCACTTGCCGCTCTTGGCGCAATTGCTCGTAGATGACGAGCGTGGCCCGCGAGTCGCAGTGCGGTGTGCCAGCTTCGTCTCCGGGATAAAAAAGCCAGGCGCGGCCATAGGTGATGTACTTGCCGCGCGCACAGCCGGCGACCACGTTGTCCGACCCGAACATCACCCGCTTGCGGTCTTCGTGTTTCATCAGCAGATAGTGTGCATACAGGTCGTTCACTGCCGAGGTGTCGTACCATATATTGGGCAGATCGCACAGGAAGTGGACGGCCTCTTCCATCATAAAGGAATTGAACGAGCGGGCGCAGTGGGCCAAAATCCACTGCGCGTTGGGGTATTCGCGGGTGTAGCGCGCTAAGTCGCGCTGGTTGTCTGGGTCGGCTGGGCCAGTGGGTTTGGCGAGGTGCATGGTGATGGCCAGCTTCTTGTGGTGGGCGACTTCGATAAGGGATTCCGGGAGGAAGTCGCAGATGCGGGCACCGACCGGGTCTGGGGCAAAGGTGCGGTAGGGTTTGAGGCCGAGGAAGCCATACTCATCGACTTGGGCGGCTACGTATTCGGGCGTCATGTCCGGGGTGACCATCATGTTGATCGCGGATTCGGGGTCGGCGGCGAGTTGGGCCGCCATCCAGGCATTGTGCCCGGCGGCGTCCATGCCCGGCATTGGAGTGCCCAAGACCAGCATGTGGAAGGTGCGGCCCGGATAGAGTTTAGCTGCCCAGTCGAGGTGGTCCTGATAGTCGATCTCCTCGCGCAGGCCGGTAGGTGCACCCGTGAGAGAGCCTCGGTGGTCCTCAGACCACATGTGCGTGTGCATGTCGTAAACCGTGGCGGGGACGAAGTCTTCGAGTTCTCGTTCCCAGAGCTGGCGGTCGAAGTCTTGATAGGTGAAAGTAGTCATGGCGTTGTGCTCCCAAGCGTCGCGTTTGACAGAAAATGACAGGCAACCTAGTGTTGCCCCAAAAGGAGGAAATCCAAGATGAACAAGGAAAAGATAGTACCCGAACTAGTCGTGGAAAAGGATGCGCTCATCGGCGAAGGGGCCGTTTGGGATGCGGATGACGAGTTGTTGTACTGGGTTGATATCCTCGGCCATGAGGTCTATGTGTACGATCCAGTGAGCGGAATCAACCGCACTATCCCCACGTGCCAAGCCGTGGGCACGGTAGTAAAGCGGAGAAGCGGCGGCCTCGTCGTGGCCTTGCACAATGGCTTTGCCCACATTGACTTGCGGACGGAGCGCATAGTGCCCCTCGGCGAGGATCCAGAGCACGCGATTCCTGCCAATCGCTTTAACGACGGCAAGTGCGATCCGGCTGGAAGGTTGTGGGCGGGGACGATGGATTTTGGGGGTGCCCGGGATCAAGGCGCGCTCTACTGTCTCGATGTGGATCTCTCGGTGAGCCGGAAGGTCGCGCCGGTCAGCGTGTCCAATGGCATCGTGTGGAGTGCCGATCAGCAGACTATGTACTTCATTGACTCCGGCTTGAACAATGTGCGCGCGTACGATTACTGCCGCGACAGCGGGGACATCAGCAACGAGCGCGTGGTGGTGGAATACGGAGGGCCGGGGGTGTTAGACGGCATGGCCATTGACGAAGAAGACGCCTTGTGGATCGCTGTATTCGGGGGCTGGTGCGTCTTGTGCTATGATTCCCAATCGGGGGAGTTGCTGCGCCACTTGGAACTGCCCATGTCCAATGTGACGTCTTGCGCCTTTGGCGACGCGAACCTGGACCAGCTCTACATCACCTCAGCAAGCCGAGGTTTCGACGCCGAGGCGCGGCAGGCTCAGCCTTTGGCCGGTTCGCTAGTGCGGGTCGAGCCAGGCGTGCGCGGCGTGCTCTCGGATGCGTTTGCCGGCTAGATGGCGATGGCGCGCATCTCGTCCGACCAGTCGCGCCACATGTCCTTTTGCGGCGGCTCCTGCTGGGTTTGTTCGATGTCTTTCTTGAGAAAATCGTAGAGCACGGCTTGGCGCAGTTGGCGCGAGGTGTTCGGGCTGGCCATGTGGCCGAGGCGGTGGTGCCAGAAAACGATGTCGCCGGCTTGGCCGTGGGTATCGACAGGCGTGCGCTGGTTGAATGCGGTGCGCACTTTTTCGTAGGCGGCTTCGTCTTGGTCGCGGAGGTACTGCGAAGTGAAGGTCGGGTAGAAGGCGCGATGGCTTTCGGGCCAGACCATGAAGCTGCCGCCGTTGGGCGGAACGTCGTCGATGTAGCCGACTACGCCGAGGTGGAAGGGGTGGCCGTCGGTGTGGCAGCCTAGGGCTTGGGGCGGGTGGTCGCCGTAGGGCAAGGTGCAGTAGATGCCGCGAATGCGCTCGGGTTGGACGAGTTGGCCCTTGCCGAGCATTTGTTCGGCCATGGCCCACACCTTGGGCTCGGTGGCCAGCAGGCGCACCATCCACGCCTCTCCGCCTGGCTCGCGGAAGTTCCAGCGAAAGCCGCGGCGGTGGTTGGCACCGTCGGGATTTTCTTCGTCTGCGCGGAATGGGCCAGCCCAAGTGTCGGGGTCGTCGCGGCGGCGGCCCGGAGGGGCACCGTCCCACAGCCGGGCGCGGGCGCGCTCCATGAGCGCGGGGTCGAGTACGCCTCGTTTGATGAGGTAGCCATTGCGCTTGAAGAAGCGCATTTCGTCGGTCGTCAGCATGTTTTACCTGTTAAAGTTTGCTTGAGCAGGATATGCAAAGAGCGCGTTCTATGTCGAGTATATCTCTTCTAATATCTTCCCTCAAGCTCGCCGGACAAAGGGGCTTGATCATGCCCGCCAGAGTAGCCCGCAATTTTCTTCCAGCCGATAGCCCTGCTTATCTTGCATCAACAGCGTATATTTTTGTTTTGAAGCAAGGAGAGCACGCCACCCGTGATCTTAGCCCTGCCAACAGATAAGCTGACGCCGCGCACGGCCGACGAATTCCTCGTAGAGTTTCTCGACTACGCGCACGGGGCCGTGCCCGGGCAGCCCTTGGAGGTTGATCTGCGGCCCCTGCACTTTATTGATCCCTACGGCTTGGTGGCCTTGTGCTTGATGGCGCGCTACGGGGACGCGCTCTCGTCGCGGGTCGTCTTTCACCTGCCTCACGCCTTTGCATTGCGGACCTATCTGGGGCGGGTGCGGTTCGCCGCGGCTGTGGAAGGGGTTGAACTGGCTGGGCCGGCGCTTATCGTAGACCAGGAGCGGGAAAAGGAAGAGAGCGAGGCCCTGCTGGAAATCACGCGGATTGAAGAGCGGGCGGATATCGAGACCGTGTTGGGCAAGATCGGTCAGCGCGTCGAGGCGATTCTGGCCGAGGAATTGCGCTACACCGAGGTGGAGATCAATCAGTTTAAAAACGTCGTCGCCGAATTGTGCCACAACATTCTCGACCACAGCGAGAATTGGGGCTATCTGACGGCCCAGCGCTACTTGGACTCGCGGGTGGGGAAAAAATACGTGGTCATCGGCGTGGGGGATCTCGGGATCGGGATCAAAAAGAGCCTGTCAGTGCGCTATGACGCGGCGGACTGGTCGCATGGCACGGCTATCCTCAACTCGTTGCAGAAGCACTTTTCCCGCGACGCCACGCGCGGCCTCGGGCTGTATATCGTCAACCAGATTTGCAATCGCTACAACGGCTCGTTGCACATCCGCTCGGGGGATACGCGGGTCTATATTCGCGGCCAGCGGCACTGGGAACACGCCTCGGTCCACTTCCCCGGCACCCAAATTGCCATTGCGCTCCATCAGCGCGAAGGAGGCGAGTAGGCAATGTTCGGCCAGCATCACAGGCCACCCAAACCGCCTCCCTACGAGCCTTGGTTGCTGTTGCTGCTAGCGGTGGTCATCGCCGGCCTCGGCGTGGCCGCCTACGTGGCGGTGGGCTTTTTATTTCCTGGCCTCTAGCCCCATCATATTGGTATTCGTCTAATTCCGCATCGCTCATTTTGTGGTAGAAATTGCTTGACAGTCGGGAAATCTCCGCGTAAGTTTCCTTAATTGAATACAGTTAAGCTATTTTTTTAACTACGGGAAAGGCGCGGCTCATGGATTCAGCCGTTGAAGAGCACGTACAGCAGCAGGCCATACACCAAGCCCCCGCATACCTGTTTTCCGGCGAACAGGGCATCCTCAGCGGGCGGCCCCGAGGGGCCGAGTTGCTTGAAGAATTGATGCAGCACCTGCTCAGCGGTCCAACCGACGCGGCCACGCCGCTCGACTTCTCTCGCGTTTCGTTCATGGATGTCTCGTGCGCCGACGAGATGCTCAACAAGCTGCTCTTGCGCCTGACCAGTGGTGAGATAGGGCATCGCTACGTCTATATCGCTGAGGCCAATATCTCGGTGCGCGAAACTATCGCGGCCGTGTTGCAACTGCGCGAGTTGGCCGCGCTGTACAAAGACGGTGATCGCGTCGAGGTGCTCGGGGTACTCAAGACGCCGATGCGCGAGGCGCTCGACGTGCTGCTGGCGCATAAGTGCGCGACCTCGGCCGAGATTTCCGACGCGCTTGGCAAAAACATCAACATCGTCTGCAACCGCCTCAACGCCTTGCAACGTCTCGGGTTGGTGTGCCGTCTGCGCGATGGGTCGGTCGTCGGTGGTGGGCGGCAATTCTACTATGTCTCGATTGTCTAAATACTCCCTAGCATCGGCCTTAGCCGCTGCCTTGGCCTTGGGAGCCGTGGCGGCCAAGCTGCGCAGCGACCACACCTTCGTCGTCGAGGCCAGCGTGGAGAATTTTCGCGATGCGCCTAACGGCACCAAGCTGGGCACGTTGTTGGCTGGCACGGAGATCGAGTCCATTGGCGAGGAGGGCCGATGGGTGCGCTTTCGCGTCGAAGGCTGGGTTTGGGGGCCTTCCTTAGAAGGCTATGTCTCCGAGGAGGAGCGCGATGAACTGGAGGAGGAGCCGATCCCGCCGCTCCAAGACGAACGCCCTCGGATCAAGGAACTGGTCAACGACCGCTATGGGGTGTTCTACGGAGTTGGGCTGGACGAGGATATTGGCCGGCTGTGGCTGCGGTTTCGCGTCCGCGACATCGAGCGCGAGGCGTGGGAGCGGCGCGCATTTGCCGTACAGCGCGGCGCAGCCGAACTGTTGCAGGGCCGCGTCGAGTTCAGCGAAATCCGCATTGAGACCAATCGGCCCGACGGCAGCGGCGAGGTGGGCCAGTACATCGCCGCGACTGCGGCCGCCGACTTGGCTGGTGCCGGTGAGGATTGGGCAGTGTGGCGGCAGCACACGCGCTTTTCGATTGATGGGGGCGAAACGTGGGAAGAGGCCGAATAAATGCGCGCATCGCGACGGGGCCGATCCAGAGCTGGCCGCAAGGCTAATGCCATGTTGGATCTATATTCGGTCAAGACCCAAATAGACAGCATGGTGGCCGACGAGCGCCGCGTCCAAGAGGACTTTCGCGCCAAGCTCGAATTGGCCTTGGCCGAATACCGGCGCTGGCTACCCGAGTGGGAGCGCTTGGCCCGCAAGATCGACGACAGCCGCACCTCTTGGCTGTTGCCCGGCTTGGGTGAGGGCTTTGGGGGTGGGATCGACGCGCCTGCCCGTCCGAGCACCATCAGCATTGCCGCTACGGACGGCTCGCAAATTTTCCCTGACCGCCACGAGATCTCGGCCTGTTTTCTGATCAATATCGGCTACATCCTGCTGCACTACGGCACGGGCGAGAAGCCGCTGATGAGCAGCAAGCCGCGACTCTATTACCGAGAGGAGGAAATTTACGAGGAGTGGGGCGGAGCGCGGGTCTTCATCAATCGCGAACTCGTCGGCTTCAAGCGCGGCCTCATGGAGTTCACCGAGCTGGCCGATTTGGCGTTGGCAGCCCACGCCGAGGGACACCGGACGCTGGCGCTTGCCGACGGCACGCTAATTCTGTGGAACTTGGAGGGCAAGCCGCAGGACTTCCGCGCCGCGCACCTAGAGGCCACTATAGCGGCGATGGACGAGTTGCGCGAGGCGCGGGTGCCGGTAGCTGGGTACATCAGCCAGCCGGGGAGCCAAGAATTGATCAACGCCCTCAAGCTGGGCCTGTGCCCGCTTGCCGCAGCCGACTGCGACCGCTGCCCCTATCAGGAAGAAAACCAACTCCACTTCAGCCGCGAAGAGATTGATGCCTTGAACGGAGACTTGTGGCAGGGCCGCGGCTTGCCTTGTAGTCCCGTTGAGGGGCTGAGCGACGCGGTCTTGGTGCGGCGGGTACTGCGCCCCGGGCAGCGCACGCCGCTCTACCGCAGCGCGTCCAAGATCCTCGCCGAGTACGGGCCGCATCACATCTACTACTTCTACCTGCACGTAGGCACGGAGATCGGCCGAGTCGAAGTCCCGGAATGGGTGGCGACTGATCGCGAGTTGCTCGACCTGGTCCACGCCTGTTTGTACGATCAGGCCGAAAAGGGCCAGGGCTATCCAGTCGCCTTGGCCGAGGCGCACGAGCGCGCCGTGGTGCGCAGTGCGGACCGCGAGACATTCTATCGCTTTTTGCGCGACACCTTTGTCAAAAACGACCTGCAAACCCGCTTGTCAACCAAGAGTTTCAAGAAGCGCTACACTGGTATTTAGGGGAGGCCACTGTGGAGACTATCAAAGAGCGCGAGCGCAGTCCGCTGAGCCGATTCTTGCCCGAGTCGCTGCCGCTGCCCAGCGACGCCGAGGACGAGCGGACTCACGTGGGCGAAGTGGTCGAGAGCAGCACCACCGAGTTGATCGCCCAAGCGCGCGAACTGCACGGCGCCCCCTCCTTTGGCCAGTTCATCCGCGTGGAGGCCGCCATGCCGGTAGTCGGCATTGTGTTCAACGTATTTACGCACTCCATCGAGCCGAACCG
>VXZF01000216.1:0-3576 GCA_009845645.1 Gemmatimonadota bacterium
CGGATGTACTGGCGGTCGGCCTCCTCGTCATCGTCACTCAGAGCGGGTAGGTACTTGCCCTGACGCGCTAGCCGTTCCTTGAGGCGGCGGCCGTGGGCACCCGCTGGCCCTTGGGCCTTGTTGGCGCTCATGGCGGCGACCTTTGCGTCGAGATGAGGTGCTATATCGACGACGGTGTTGTAGGGCTGGCCCGGGCGGCAGGTCCAGTAGTAGAGGTCTTTGACCGAGTGAGGCTGCATGCCGCAGGCTAGTTGTTCGGGGTAATCCTTACCCATGCCGGCCATCCAGCGCGCCGCTTCGACGGCTTGGCCGGTGATGTAGTGATCGGGGTTTTCCTCCCAGTGGCCCCAAGGACTGAAGGTGGTGATGGTGTCGATTTTGAGGGCGCGGATTAGAAAGACCAGCCGGGCCCGCAACTCGGTGGGGGCGGCTTCGTCGAGGAAGTGATTGCGGTAGCCGAGGTGGATGACCTGTTTGAAACCCAACTCCCCGGCCAGTACGTCGATTTCGCGCTCGTTCTGGAGGATGGTTTCGCCCATCGTGCCCGGTCCGCACTTCTCGTCGTTGGTGGTCTGGATCAAATAGGCCGTGTAGCCTTCGGCGATGAGCTTGGCGACGAGGCCGGCGCAGAAGAGGGGGATATCGTCGGCGTGGGCTTGGACGGCGGCCAGCACTTTGCCTTGGTGGGGTTTGTCTGGGGTGTGCTTTTCGACGGTTACTTCGCCGATAGGGGTGTACCAGGGAATGCGTGGGTCGGGACTAGGGGCCATGGTCGGTTCCTTCTCAGACGTGGGTTCTCCACCTGCCACGCCCGCTAGCCGAACAGCTTTAAGGCTCCGATGAGGCCCCACGTCGTCACTTGTAGGGCAATGATCCACCGTAAAAGGCTGTCGATTTTGGTTTCGACGCGGCCTAGCCGGACATCGATTTGCTCGATAATACCTTCTAACCGGGCGATGCGTCCCTCGTGGTCTAATGGATAGGGCCGCTCGGGCGGCAGTGACTCACTCACGATGCTACCTCGTATTTGTTGCCATAAGATAGAGTTAAGAATCCGTTCATTCGTCAAGATTTTTTATTCAAACCTCGGCCCCCTTGGCCCGCGTTGGTCGCTGCCGCCACTAGGGCTACTGAAGACCACTGCGATCCAGTGCCCGATATTGTATGGCCTCTGCCAAGTGCTGCGATTGGATCGGGGCATCGGCCAAGTCGGCTATGGTGCGGGCGACTTTGAGGATGCGGTCGTAGGCACGGGCCGAAAGGCCGAGGCGGGCCATGGCTTTTTCGAGGAGAGCTTGCCCGGCGGCGTCGAGCGAGCAGTGGTGGCGGATGTGCCGCGTGCTCATCTGGGCGTTGCAGAATAACTCCCCGGCAAAGCGGTCGAGTTGCCGCTGGCGGGCGGCGTTGACGCGCTGGCGGATTTGCGCTGAGTCTTCGCCGCTTTGCTTGTTGGCCAAGTCGTCGTAGGCGAGGGCCGGCACTTCGATGTGGATGTCGATGCGGTCGAGGAGCGGCCCGGAAACGCGTGCGCGATAGCGGCGGATTGCAGCCGGCGAGCAGGCGCAGGTGCGACGGGCGTCCGAAAGATAGCCGCAAGGGCAGGGATTCATCGCTGCGACGAGGGTAAAGTCCGCTGGATAGGCGATCGCGATCTGTGCCCGCGTGATGGTGACGGCGTGGTCTTCGAGCGGCTGGCGCAGGGCCTCGACGACGTTGCGGCGAAACTCGGGCAACTCGTCTAGGAAGAGCACGCCGTGGTGGGAGAGCGACACCTCGCCCGGGCGGGGGTACGCGCCGCCGCCAATGAGGCCGGCGTCCGAGATGGTGTGGTGCGGGGCGCGGAAGGGCCGGGTGGCGACTAGGGCTTGGCCTGGAGGCAGGACGCCAGCGACTGAATGGATTTTGGTGGTGGCGAGCGCTTCTTGCAGGGTTGGTGCTGGGAGGATTGTGGGCAGGCGGCGGGCGAGCATGGTTTTGCCCGACCCAGGCGGCCCGACCATGAGCAAATTGTGCCCTCCGCTGGCGGCGACTTCGAGGGCGCGCTTGGCGTGATCTTGGCCGCGCACGTCCGCAAAGTCAACTCCGTAGTTGGCGTTGCTGCGAAATACCTCATCCACGTTCAATTCGTAGGGCCGTTGGCGCGCGTCGCCGGTCAAAATGGCGAGGGCTTCGCTCAGCGAACTGACGCCATAGACGAGCGGTCCATTGGCAATGGCGGCCTCGCGGGCGTTTTGCGTCGGCACGATCATGCCGTAGAGGCCCTGCTGGTGCAGGGATGTGGCCATGGAAAGCATGCCGTGCACTGGGCGCACGCTGCCGTTGAGCGATAGCTCGCCCAAGAGCGCGAACTCGGCGAGCCCCAAGGGCTTGATCTGCCGGGAGGCCGCCAAAACGCCGACGGCTATGGGCAGGTCAAAAGCCGAGCCTTCCTTCTTGCGGTCGGCCGGCGCGAGATTGATGGTGACCTTGCGCCGCGGCCACTGATAGCCGGCGTTTTTGATGGCTGCTAAGACGCGCTCTTTGCTTTCGCGGACTGCGGAGTCGGGTAGGCCGACGACTGTGAAGGTCGGCAAGCTGCGGTCGGTATCGACTTCGACGTGGACCGGATACGCGTCAATCCCGAGCGTGGCGGCCGAGAGGACAGTGGAGGGCATGCGGTTCCTTTCTGTTGGACAGGCAACAGGAAACAAGAACCGTGCCAGCGGGGATGTGCTCTGAGGCCGGTGGGGATGTTGGAGTGAAGAATGGGAGCTAGGCGATACGGCGTTGGTGCCTAAAGGGTACAGCGGACGGAATCTATCCTAACCGCCGCGCCTGCTGCCAAGCAGCGTAAAACTCCTCCATAGAGCGGTAGCGCGCCTCGCGCTCTTGGCGACAGGCGCGGCGGACGACCTCTCCCATCGCACCGCCGATGTCGTCGCCGAGGCATACTACTGCGGCGCGGCCCATGGTGAAGACGGTCGTGCGCTCGTCGATTAGTGCGCCGCGCTCGAACTCCTCTGGTGCCATAAAGCGCGTCGAGCCAAACATCCGCCCCATCTGGTTGGTGAACGCCCCCAAGTGATACATATCGAGATCCACGATGTGCGCGGCTTGGCGCTCAAAGTCGTACATCAGACAGCCATCGTAGAAGTCCACGGCAATCCACCCGCGCTGGACGAGCTGGACGTGCAAATCGTAGATCGCGTCGAGTACGGAGAGAATGGAGTCAGTGGGCAGGCGGCGAAATCGCTGATGCGCCGATTGCGGATCGTCGCGTCCACCGTATAGACACTCGCCGTCAACCCAGCCGTACACAAGTGCCGGGCCGTGCGCGGTTTCGACGATGCAGTGCAACACTGGCAAGGTCGGATGATTGCAACTGCGCCTGAGTCGAGCCGCATTGTACAGGAGCGCCACGCGGGCGGCGTGGTCGCTGAATACCTCGGCCTCGGGGTCGGTGGTTTTGACGAAGAAGCGCTCGTCGCCAACCTGCACGCCATAGGAGACATTGCCCGAGTCTTGGGTGGGCGCGCCGAAGGTGGCGAAGATGGTGCCGATTGCTTCGAGATACGGGCCGGGCGGCCCGTCGATGCG
>VXZF01000216.1:3676-8025 GCA_009845645.1 Gemmatimonadota bacterium
TGGCGAAGATGGTGCCGATTGCTTCGAGATACGGGCCGGGCGGCCCGTCGATGCGCTCGATGTCGCGCAGTGGATGGGCGGTGTTCATAAGCTCCATCTCGCTGCCGCGAGGCTACCGAAAACGTCGCCGCGAAATGTGATCATGCACTCGCTCCATTCTCGTCCATCACCGCTTGGATCATGGCTTGGATATAGCCGAACTCGTACGCCCAAGCCTGACGCATACTGTGGGGATCCTTGTGTCCGGGCGCGTGATCTGGGACGCACATGTGCTGATAGCCCACTTCCTTGAGCGCCTGCATGTTGCGGTGCATGTTCATCACCCCTTCATCCGGCCAGACCTCTTGAAACTTGTTGCGCTTGCCGACGATGTTGCGGAAGTGGCAGAGGAAAATTTTGTCGCGCGAGCCTAAGTAGCGGATGATCTTGGGCACCTCGTTGAGCGGATCTTCGACGCTTTCGGCCATGCAGCCCAAGCAGAGATTGACGCCGTGATAGGGGCTGGGACAGATCTCGATAAACTGTTTGAAGCCGTCAAAGCCGCCCATCACGCGATCGACGCCCCTATAGCCGGGCGGCAGCCAGGGGTCGCAGGGATGGCAGGCCATGCGGATCTTGCACTCGGTGGCGACCGGGATGACCCTTTCCAAGAAGTAGGTGATGCGACGCCAGTTTTCCTCTGCGGTGACTGGCTTGTCGTAGCGCGGCGTATCAGCGTCGGCTTTTTCGAGGTCCCAAGTGCTGTAGATGGAGCCGCCGCGGCCGGGGGGCGTGCTTTCGGTGCGCTGGTTTTCGAGGGCGCAGAGGTAATATTTGATGGCTGGGATGCCGGCTTCGGCTGCCTGCCGCACCATGTTGATGACCAACTCGATCTCTTTGTCGCCTTCTTCGTAGTTGCCCATCATGAAGTTGGGGACGGCCTCACCGTTGACGTTGAACTGGGCCATGGGCAGGGCAACCATCTCCATATTGACGCCGAAGCGAGCGCACTTCTCCTTCTTGGCGACCAACTCTTCGACGTCCCAACCGTATTCGCGGTGGAAGGTGATGAAGTTTTCGTTTTTGTTGAAGACCCCGTGGCGGGCTAGATATTCGAGATCTTCGTCCGATGTAGTGAACTGCTGGGTGCCGACGTGCATGAAGGGCTCCTTGGTGGGGTGAAAGGGTCGGGTCGGAAACGGTACGCAAGCCGCGCTAGGTTGGCAATTTTTCAGGCTGCTGCGTTGGGTGCGCCGCTGAGCATGGAAACGGTGGGAGTGCCTATCCCGCGTCGAGAATCTGACTGCGGCGGAAGCAGTCGATTACGTGGTCGTTGACCATGCCGGTGGCCTGCATGTGGGCGTAGATGACGGTCGAGCCGATGAATTTGAAGCCGCGGCTTTTGAGGTCTTTGCTCAAGGCGTCGGATTCGCGGCTGGTAGCCGGTAAATCGGCGAGGGTGCGAAACTCGTTGACTATAGGCTCGTCATTGACGAAGCGCCAGATGTAGGCACTGAAGCTGCCGAATTCGTCCTGCACGGCGAGGAAGTGCCGAGCGTTTTCTACGGCCGCGCTGATCTTGCGGCGATTGCGAATCAGCCCGGGGTCTTGGAGCATCTGTTCGATTTTGGCTGCGTTGAAACGAGCGACTTTGGTAGGGTCGAATTTGGCGAAGGCTTGGCGGTAGTTGGCGCGCTTGCGGAGGACGGTGTACCAACTAAGGCCGGCTTGGGCGGATTCGAGGGTGAGGAACTCGAAGTGCTTGCGGTCATCGTGGACTGGGACTCCCCACTCGCGGTCGTGGTAGGCGACGTAATCGGGCTTGTCGAGGTCGAGCCAAGGGCAGCGTTGGAGGGCCATATCAGCGCGCGCTAGCGGGAAAATCAAACGCGGCTTTGCACTCTGGCCCGAGCTTCAACCGCGCGTCGAATTTGTTGCCTTTTTTGCTTTTGAAACCCTTGATTACGCCGGTTTTGCCTTTGGCGATCAAGGTGTGGATTTGCTTCTCGGTCAGCTTTTTGCCCGCCATTTCCTTCCACACCACGAAGTCGCACCCCTCGCGATAGCGATTGCAGCCAAAGCCGCGCTGGCCCTTGATGATTTGGCCTCGTCGGCACTTGGGACAGGTGAGGGCAGCGGTGGATTGGGTTTCCTCTGGCGGCTTCTCGCGGGGTGCGGGACGTCCCTCCGACTTTGAGGGGCCATTCCGCGGCCCGTCGTCAAACTCGAAGACGACCTTGAACTCGTCGTCGAATCTGAGCCGCGCCGCAAACTTCTTGCCGGCCTTGGAGACAAAGCCCTGCATCTTTTCTGTGCGACCATTGGCCATCAACAACTGTGCCTGCTTTTCGGTCAGCTTCTTGCGCGCCACCGTCTTCCAGATCGTCAAGTTGCACCCCTCTCGGTAGCGGCTGCATCCATACGCTTTGGCGTTTTCTACTACTTGGCCCTCTTTGCACTTGGGACAAGGTCCTAACACCTTGCCGCTGCTCTTACCGCTGCCCCTCTTCTTGCCTTGTGCCTGCGCCGCTTGCTCGGGGGAGAGCGCTGGCCCTTGCTGGACCTTGGGTACCAGCGACTTCACCAAGTCGGCGATTCCTTCGTAGAACCCCGCCACCGGCCGCTGTCCCTCCTCAATTTCCTTGAGCTGCTGCTCCCACTCGCCCGTCAGCTCTGGGCTGCGCAGCGATTCGGCCACCAAGCCTACGAGTGCTTTGCCCTTCTCTGTCGAGGTGATCGCCTTGCGGTCGCGGACTACATAGCCAGTGCGAATCAGCTTTTCGATGGTCTCGGCCCGCGTGGCCGGTGTGCCCAGCCCCGATTCCTTCATGGCCGCGGCCAACTCGTCGTCTTCGATTTCGCGGCCGGCGTTTTTCATTGCTGCTAGAAGCGTGGCGTCTGTGTAGGGCCGCGGCGGCTTGGTCTCCTTTTCGACTACATCCATGCGCGTTACGTGAACTTGCTGACCTTGTTGCAGCGGCGGGAGCGCCCGCTGGTCGTCGTCTTCCTTCTCTTTACTCTTTGCAGCGTTTGGAGGCCGTATGGCGACGACCGTCCAGCCCGCCTCTAAGACGACAGATCCTTTGGCCACAAAGTCGGCACCGCCGATGTCGAGCAAGACGGTCGTCTCCTCGACCTGTTGGTCGGGCAGGAAGATGCCGACAAAGCGCGCCACTACTAGGTCGTACACCTTCTGTAGGTCGGGTGCGAGATTGGGGGCGGGCTGTTGCCCGGTGGGAATAATGGCGTGGTGATCGGTGAGCTTGGTGCGATCGACATACGCCCTGCTGAGCCGGTGTCCGCCGCGCAGGCGCGCCAACGCGACTGATGCCTGCGGGTGCGCTAACTTTTCCAAGATGCCGGGCAACTTGGGTACCATGTCTTCGGAGATGTGTCGGCTCTCGGTGCGCGGATACGTGATGAGCTTGTGAGTTTCGTACAGGGCTTGGGCGCGTTCGAGGGTTTGCGCTGCGGTAAAGCCAAAGCAGCGGTTGGCGTCGCGCTGGAGGTTGTTGAGGTCGTAGAGGGGGGGTGGCCGATTTCTTTTGACTTTCTTCTCAATTTTGCGGACGGTGCCGACCTTGTTGGGGCTGAGCTGGCGATGCAGGCGCTCGGCTTCCTCCTTCTTGTCGATGCGGGTCTGGCCGTCCTTGCAGTACTTGGCGGCAAAGCCCTCTTTTAGCTGCGCCACTAACTCGTAAAAGTACGCCTTTACAAAGCTGGCAATCGCCGCATCGCGCTTGACCACCATGGATAGGGTCGGCGTCTGCACGCGGCCAATGGTGCAGAGCGCCTTGTTGTGGACGGTATAAGCGCGGGTCAGGTTCATGCCCATCAGCCAATCGGCTTGGCCACGCGCCCGCGCAGCCGCAGCGAGGTGGTCGAAGGCCGCTCCTTCCTGCAAGGCGTGGAAACCACCGCGAATTGCCTCGTCGGTCAGGCTCGAAACCCACAGCCTGCTAAATGGCTTTTTGCAGCGGGCGTGTTCGTAGATCAGGCGAAAGATGTGCTCGCCCTCGCGCCCGGCGTCTGTGGCGCAGATGACGCGCTCCGTCTGCGGGCTGTTGAGCAACTTTTTGACGATTTGGTACTGGTCGGAGGTCGAGCGCGTCGTCTTGAGCTTCCACTGCTCGGGGATCATCGGTAGCTGGGCAAAGGACCAGCGGCCCTTCCAAGGCGGGCCGTAATCATCTGGTTCGGCGAATTGCACGAGGTGCCCTAGTGCCCAGGTGACGATATAGCCGTTGCCTTCGACGTAGCCTTGGCCGCGTTTGCTGGCCCCTAGGACCCGGGCAATGTCGCGCGCCACGCTGGGCTTTTCGGTGAGGACGACGGTGGCCATGGATGTATGCTACTAATCGACTAGCTCC
>VXZF01000755.1 GCA_009845645.1 Gemmatimonadota bacterium
TTCTCGGCCTGGACGCGGGAGGCCAGCGGGTCGGTGAAGTTGGCGGCGAGGTAGTCTAGGGTGGGGGCGCGGTCGGGCGAGTCGGAGGTCATGCGCACGTCGATTTCCATGAAGCGGCGCGGCGAGGGCGAGAGGAAGGCCTCGCCAGAGAAGCTGTAGATTCGGCTCCAGGCGCTCCAGTCGCCACCGGCGACGCGGGTGGTGTCGATGGGGCCTTTGAAACTGGGGATCAGCTTGTTGTACTTCCTCTCGGTGACTTCCTTGCCGTTCTTGTCGTGGTAGGTCAAGATCTCGGTGACCTCGTTGCCGGTGCGGGTGCGGATCTCGATTAGCGTCCCCGGCGGCTGCTCGCCGCCCCATTCTATCGAATTGAGGTTCTTGCCCTCCCCCAGGTCGATAAGCGGCGAGCGGAAGCTGACCTGTTGTGGGAAGCCCTCGCCGAAGATCTGGATCTCGTCGGTGGCTCCGCCAGCGCTGCAGCCGGGCACTTTGAAGCTGCCGCCCCTCACGCCCAGGCTCTGGAAGGAGAAGCAGCTAGTGTCCCAGAATTTCCAGAAGATGCGCATGTAGCGGGTAGGCTGCAGGTCGAAATGGTGGTCTACCAGCCCTTTGGACCGCTGGTGGACAGGCGCTTCGCCCGAGAAGTGCTTGGTCCACAGGCGCGAGCCGTCGGGTGAGAGCGAGCCATCGGAGGTCATCAACTCGTAGAAGCGAAAGCCCCAGCGCCGCCGGGAGACAATGTGTCTGCTGGTGATGGCACCGCCAAAAAACGACTTCTCAACCACGCCGCCGATGACCCGGATCTGGTCGACCCAGTAGACAGCGCCCAGGTCGAGGACCATGTGCGATAGGATATCATTGAGGCCTCGCCCGGCGCTGCCGGCTCTCCAGCCTAAGTAGAGGTCTCCATCGAAAAGGGCTCTGGCCTTGCCGAGGGGTTGCTGGTCAATCTGGGCGAGGTTGGTATTGACGTCGACGGCGCCCCCCCGTTCCAGCAGACCGAGAGCGATATTGTCGCCGATGGTCTCGACTTCGACCTCGACTAGGCGGGCGTCGGGCACCAGTAGTAAGGGTTCGAAGCGGATAAACTGCAGCGGCTCGGCGTCGATTTCCGCTATTTCGTAGGTCACCCGGTGGCGGGTGTTTTCCTTGAAGCGCTCCTTGGTGCGGTAGACGAGCGAGCCCTCGATGGGGGCGGCGATAACGTCGGTTTCGGGTTCGCCGGTCGAAATCAGCAGGTCGAAGAGCTCAAAGGGGGCTGCTGCTTCGTCGAAGACCAGGGTGACGCTGTGGGCCGAGACGGCGCGGCCGAGGTTGACTTCGAGAAACCAATTCTCGGCTTCGGCTTCTGGGTCGGGTGCCCAGCCGGTCGCCGGGTCGCCATCGATGGCGAAGCGGGCTAGGTTGAGGTTGGAGCCGGCGTTGCGGATGCCGCCGTCGAAGGCGTCCAAGTCGCGCACGGCGTCGGTCAGCCTTTCGATACGGGTGGGCTGGATTACGCCCAGCGCCGTCAGGTCCACCGCGCCCAAGGGCAACTCCCACTGTCGCCAGTCGCGCGCCGAGTCGTAGCGCAACTGCTCGGCCGACAGGGTGGACCCGCACCAGAGCGCTAGAGCGGCAGTCGAAACAAATGCAGTGTAACGGATATGTTTCATTGAAAGCCTCTCGAACTCTACGTCGCCAATTAGAAATAGAAAATTAATAAAAAGTCTCTTAGGGATGACACAACAATAACCTCATAACTTTGGAGACGATGGGAGCGGTGTTCATGTGGGGGCATCTCTTGTCTTGAGTCGCACAGCCAAAGCCTCGCCGCCGGCAGTTCGGCGATAGCGCTGGTGGCGACTAGTGGGCTTGTCGGGGAGAGTCATCTCGATCAGGCCAGCGTCAAGAGCCGGTTGCAGGTAGGATGTTCTGAGGTTTTTCCGGTCTGTGAGTAGCAGTGCCGCCAACAATTCAGCGCGGCTCATCTCCCCGGTCAGGGCTGCCACCAGCCGTTCAATATGCCCATTATCTTGGGGGGTATCTTGGGGGGTATCTTGACCTTTCTCTTTATTTTTCAATGACTTATCTTGTTGGGTGTCATGTATGGTATCTTGGTCGGTCGCCGCAAGAGAAACCCGTTCATGCACTGGCAATCGCACCAGAAACCAGGTTCGGTTCTCATCGCTTTCGAAGATGGGTTCGGGTGAGCCGTTCTGCCGCATGGCCCGGAAAATCTTCGGCACGCCGGTTGAGCGCGCCTCGGCGAGGTCGAGTTCTTTCAGAAACTCACCAATACGCCGGTTCCGGTAGCGCCTGCTCACGGCCTGTCCCTTCTTGAAGTCATCCATACGGATGGTCGATGTTGATGGGAAGTTTGCCGGTCATAGGGCGTAACCTTAATGTCGGTGATCTTCATGTGCTTGCTTTCTCTAGTAAACCTATGACGGACCGTCCCGCAATATCTTGAACAGTGATTGACGAGCTAGGTTGAATCCCGCATTAAACGCTTTTTGCTTTTCTTCCAGCAAGCGCCGTTTCTTGTCGTCTTTCGGCCCATGAATTATTGCTGATCGCACGTCGTACGCATGCTTCACAGCCTCCTTCATCTGAGACTGCGCTTCATCGTCGCCTCCCAGAAAGTCAGCTACGCTCTTTTGGAGTTGGTCGCTGATTCCCCCCTTATCTTTTGGTGGGAACATCCTCTCTAGGCTAATCATCAAATCCAAAACCTTGTCTTCCGCTGCGTATTGCCCGTCGCGTGCAAGAGCTTCGGCAAGCCGACCGATGACCGGTGCCACTGTCCTATAACGCTCGCTCTTTCGGTTCTCGAAAGCCGTTCTCGCTTCGGTGAATGTCTCCATCAGCAGCTTTGATGGCCTTCGGAAAGGGTCGAACAAATGCGCCGAACGGCCCCTGTAGAAGCTTCCGTGACCGTGCGGCTGACCCAGAAGCCGGCATGCACTTCGGTTGAGGCAGTGGTGAATCGCCACAAGACGTACGACAGGCTCCCCGTGCGACACCGCAAGCAAATCTAGGAATTCTTGCGCTTCTTGGAAAAATGATTCCGGCTGATATAGGTCAGGGGTGCCTTCGCCACCCCTCCGCCGGAATTGGGGCTTCCAGCGGAATGGTTTCATCACGGCCCCGACCGACCATCGATCGTTGTATTTGATGTCAGTAGGTGCGATCTTCTCCAGCACGCTCTCGTCCACGAACTCCCGCGCCTGCTTGAACGGGACGATCATCATGTCGTCCCTGATAGCAAATTTTTCTTTCAAGCTCAGACCGTGAAACAGCACCACGTCGTATCCGACATCTAGGTCGCCTGGCACATCTTCTCCGGCCGCATCGAGAAACGCATTCAACTCGGTCGCTGCCGCCCGGAAACCGCCGCCGGGTAGCTCATCGGCACGCGCCATCAGTCCCCCGATCAGATCTGTCAAGGAGGTCAAGTTGCCGCTGCCGAGGATCTGTATCCAGAAATCGTCTTTGCCGATGATCCGACTCATAATCTGCGCTAGCGTGGTATGCGAACGCAGATTATGTCGCACGGGGTCTAGCACCGCGCACAAAGCCGTGTAATACTTCTCTTCGCCAAAGGCATGGCTGTGGCGCGCCCTAGCATAGAGGATACGCAGATCGTCCAGGGGGAAGGCCGGCAGATTACCGTCTCGCCTCCCTGACTCGAAATGCACACGAGGATTATGCTCTTGATACTCACGCAGGTAGGGCTCTTGCGCTTTGGCCAGATCGGGGAGCGCCCGGGCAAGGCGGTCAATCCACTCGTCGGTCGAGAATTCTCCAGTCGTCATGCGTGCGTATGAATAATGCCGTCGAGAGTCATCGCAATGTTTAATCCGCTGCCTATCGCTTCTCCAAACCGGCTAAGACTTCGCGGAAGCTGTTGAGACCTGCCTCTAGGATTAGGTAAGGTGCAACTCTCTCTGATGGCTTTCTGTAACTTCTTCTAGGTAGAGAGATACGGCTTCTTTGAGATTGTTAAAAGCCTCTTCCTCATCCTTGCCTTGGCTGGCTATTCCGATCTGAGGACAATGAGATACGTAGAGTCTTTTTTTCTCTTTATAGACTTCAGCCGTTAGGATTGTTCCTTGTTGCGGCACAAGCAACCCCTTTCAAGACAAACGTCTCTCCGGAGAATCACCCCGGAGAGACGTTTGTGTGTGGAAGAATGGTGGAGGCGGCGGGAATCGAACCCGCGTCCGAGACCGGTTCTACCGAAATATGCTACGTGCGTAGTCGGCCTTAGTTATCTCGCCTGTTGCGCTGCCGGTCGACGGGCCTCGCAACGAGCCAGCCCGAAAAATCTCGCCCCATTCCCTCGGGCGAAGGTTTGGGACCAGCCTGCTAAGAGATGGCATTGGGGCCTGCCGCGCAGGCTCAACAGACCCCAATGGGCTGCGCTAAATTTAGGCAGCCAGAGCGTACGTGTTAGTTTCGTCGCTTAATTGTTTCCCGAGGATTTACGAGGTGTCGGGACCTCGGCACGCAATTTGGGCTTCTCCGACCCCGTCGAAGCCAAGTCGCCCCCTTGGAGCATAATAACCGAAAATCGTGTGCAATGTCAACGCTCAGTCGTCTGCACCGAATTTCATGTGCTTGGCGTTACCGTCGTACGGACAGCGGAGTATCTCGTAAGTTGAGCATTTGGCAAGAGCTAGGGAGGGCTTCCGGATAATCGGCGCGAGTGATTTCCTCCTGGTAGCCGAGATCCGCTAGGGCTTGGACGGTGATCAGGCTTAGGGGCTCAGCTCAATCCCAATTCCCAAGAACTGGGCCTCACTGCGTCGCCTACAACCGACTCACGCCAAGTGGCGTCTCAGCCTCCGAGGTGCTGGTTGTAATCCACCGGCACCTTATTGCCTCCAGCAGAGCGCATAGTCGAATATTAACTCGGCTTTGTTGGCAGCACCGGGCACGGTACCTCATTTTCTACTGCAATGATCGCAAAGCACGATGGATTTGTGCCTGTCTATTGGGATGGCGAACAATGTTTACGGCATCCCTGTATGGTCTAATGCCATCGGCGATGGAACGAGTGTGGTCACTCTCATCATAGCTATGTGTCTCACCCGGCTTTACTTTAATAATGTGTCCAAAGTCCTCATGCTCATTGCCGTCATGCTGAATGAAAACCTCAAACCTGTAGCCTTCCGTCACATGTGCGAGGGTGAAGTGCATGTCATCAGGCATGTTGGGTGCGATGATTATATCGTCTCTTTCAAGTTCGAGCATGCGTGTCAGAATTGTGTACCTATGTGGGCTAGGATCAGGATCTTCCCAATCATGGCAAAGCCTTCTGTAATTGTCTTCCCAGGCACCTTGCGGTATACGGTGTCTATGGTCATCCAGAAGACGCATACTTGGATATGCCACCAAGCCCCAGCCCTGACGCAACCGACCGCAATGCAGTTCTCTGTAGAGATCACTCCGGAGTTGATCCTGTGCTTCTCTGTATGTACGAAAGATGACGATGGTCATAATGCGATATCCTCAACTTGATAGATGGACGCAATTAAAGCAAGAGGAAGGCAACTCCCCTGAGGATCGTTTGCAGGTCCTTCGACAGAGCTCGCAGTACGGTTTTGTTTCCTGTCGGCCCGTATCAGGCTCTATCCGGGGCCTGATGGATCGTTGAGGGCACACCCACCCGTCCGGCCGGTGCCGGACCGGCAAACCGACCCCGTTTAGATAGCGCTCGCTCAGTTCACCACGTTAACCGGCGCGCCGTCCAGAAAGGCCCGCACGGTCTCCGCCGTCACTTGCATCAGTCGCTTGCGCGCCTCTAGCGTGGCCCAAGCCGGCAAACTGATCCCGTTTAGATAGCATTGAATCGAGGCCAGATCGGTCAGGACGGCGATAATTCTCAGGCGACCATCATAGGCGGCGTATTCGCTGATGTCGAAGAGCCGCCAACTTCTCCACTTGCGTTACTCGTCTGGGCGACCCTGAAGAAACGCGGCACTCTACTTGCGCCAACTCCCTGACGACAGACTACGCCATACGCGTCTAGGCCATGAACGAAGAGTCTGACGGCTCGGTTTAGAGCCAAGCAGGCGAGCTCGCTCGACGTCGGCATACTCAGAATGAAGACTTGGGTCTATCCTCTCCGCCCAAATGACGGTGTTGTTCCTGATAAAATAGTGGCTGCCGCAGCCGGAATAGGCCCACACGGACCTACCCGTTGGACCGTCTAGGGAGACCGATTTCCCATCGAAGTAAACGTGCCATCGACTCGGGTGGATGGATAACACCGTCAGACCGCCACAACCACACGGACAGCGCAGGTTAATGGTCCGATGCTTGTGGCTGATCCAAAGCTGGCCATCCTTGATTGCGTCGAACTTGGGCATCACCTCTACGAAGATAGGACGGAGTTTCACGGGCTTCATTACTGCGCCTCAGTCCGCTGTTCGATAACTCGCGCCTTCTCGAGCCGGAACTTGTGGAGGAAAGAAGTGGACTCATCAACATACTGCCCAGTGCGCCGCCGCCACTCCATCACGGCGAGCGTCGCCGCCAGCGCGTTCACTTCCGGTAGCTGGACGTTGCGATAGCCAGCTGGACGTTGCGATAGCCCGGGACATTGCCCTCGACTCTGGCATTCGGTATAGCGTCCTTCCACGCCACAGAGCCTGCCTCATAGGCGCTTGTCGTCACGGCACCTCTAACGGCACCGTCCTCCACCGTTATGCTCACGCCCGAATCTATGAACGGAACCTCCGCCTCAGAGAGAGCGCAGTAGACGACATCCTGACGCGCCGAATCGCCGTCGGTTAGCTGGTCTATGCACACGAAAGCAAAGTCGACAGGATGGACAGATAGAAACTCGCGGAACATTGACGGGCTATCCACCCGGACAGCGTGCGGGTGGATGCCTTCCCGGAGGGACGCGTACTTGGAATGGTAGTAGTTCACTTTGCGCAGACTTCCCTTCCGCACCGACTCGATCTCTTCGGCGGTAGGTCCGCCGGGGGCCCGCATGAAGGTGTGCCACTCAACGTCGTCGGAATCCAAAAGATGGATTTCCTTCACGGGCGTTTTGGCAATAAGATCGAGGACGTAAGCACCCGTTCCGCCTAGGCCGATGATCGCGATGCGCTGATCGCAGATACGGCCTTGCACCGGACCTATCGCCGCCCGTGCCTCGAAAGTGTTGGGTATCTTGAACGGACCCAGCTTTGCGAGAAAGGAGGTTTCGGAGTATCCGGCCTCCGACACTGCCCCGACGATATGCTTCGCATAGCGGTGGATCAAGTCACTCGCCGTTGCGTCTTCCTCCGGATTCCCTTGCCACCCTTTCTTGATCGAGATGTTCGACCAGGTTTTGCCGTCACCGGCGACGTAATTCCCGATCGGTGTTCCATCCGCCTGGTACACGCGCCCGTCGCGCTCTTCGTCAGTGGTAATCCGCACCGCATGGATGTCCCCGCCTATCTGATTATCCGGTTTCCTACTGGCGGGGTTGTAGGACGTCTCAATAGTGCAAGTGCCGACAACCCCGCCTGCGAGGAGACATGGAACCCGGACCGCCCGGAGTACGCCGGATTCGTCCCTGACGGTAAACCCAGCCTGCCCCGCGAACGCGGAGAGGCGGTCCTTACGAGACATGCTCGGGGTCTACCGAGAAGCTCGTGCCGTCCTTGACTTCAACGTCCTTGCCCGGCAGGAGAACCCCGTCCTCGCCTTTCGAGTCGTTTTCGTAGTCGATGCCGGGCGTGCCGATGATCTGCTTGCCCTCCGACTCGTGTAGCTCGTTCCAGATCTTAACGATCTGTTCATACGTCACGGGGCTATCCACCTTGTACTCTCGACCGCTCACATAAATTTGCGTGTGTCCATTCATAAGTTGCTCCTCCGATTGTGAAATGTATTTAGGTAAAATAATGATAGCCCAAAGTCCTGTCAATGGGGCATCTAGATAAAGGTGCTATTATCTAGCTTTAGATCTAATACTAGAGTACAGTAATAAATTATACTAGGATTATAA
>VXZF01000182.1 GCA_009845645.1 Gemmatimonadota bacterium
GGGTGGCTTCGTGGCTAGCTCTGGAGGCGGCGTCGGGGGAAGAATCGAACAGGGCGTCTTGCAGAATATCGGCGACGGGGATTCCACCACGGCGATGGTCAGAGCAGTGGATCTATCGCCGACGGAAACAGGCGTCAACCACGGCTGGATTAAAAACGCCATCATCAACCTCGGTTGGGAGTTGCCCATAAACCGAATTCGGTTCTTTCCCCGCCCCTCCTTTGAGGACAACTTCCTCCCCTGGTTCGAGTTGGGCGTGGCCTCGGGCAGCGCGCCGATCGTCGACCGACCTTCCATCGCCCGGCGGGGTCAGCGGTGGTTCTATCAAATCAGTCGGGGCTTGACGGCCAAGAACGACCCAATCATCGACATCATCGAAAGCACTACGGAAAACCTCGATGTCGTAGTGGATCGACGATTTCCCACTCGGCCGGTGAAGTGGGTCACCCTCCGGCCCATCAATCCCGAGCGCACCTGGGAAGTCGCCGAACTCCAAGTATTTGGCGAGGGATACGTGCAGCAGACTGTTTACCGCACGGACATTCTGGATTTCGGACGGCCCGTCGCTTGGAGCAAAATTCGTTGGGAAGGAGTAGAGCCGGAGGGGACGAGGGTGGAGGTGCGGACTCGCACGGGCAACACCGAGCAGCCGTTCCGCTACAGCAGGAAGCAGCGCACTGGGCAGTTCGCCTCGGTGGACCGGCGGGAATACAACGACGTCTTCAACGCGGTGACTGTGGCCGATCCCTTCTCTAGTGGCAGCACGCGGGGATTTGAACTGGTCAAGAAGGAAGTCGATACCGAAAACTGGAGCTTTTGGTCTCCGGCCTACGATTTCGCCGCTGGCCTGCGGGATGCGACCGCGCCGCCTGCAGCGTGGACGGACGGCGCAACCTTCTTATCGAAGAGCCCGGCCCGCTACCTCCAGTTCGAGGTGCTGTTTTTTCCGACTGGTGAAACAGCTCCGCGCATTGAGCGAATCGAACTGCTCTTTGGCGATTCAGTGGCCGACGCGGTGATCGGGGAGATCTCACCGACGGTGACCACGGATTTCCAACCCCACACCTTCACCTATGTTGTCCGGCCCATCCTGCGCGAGGGCAACAGCGGTTTCGACCGCTTGGAAATCGCCACCGCCACTCGCGTGGAGCGACTGCTTTCGGTAAAGGTGGATGATGCAGAGGTCGGAGAGGAGTTCCTCCGAGACATCCAAGACGACCGCATCGTCGTTGGATTCGACAAGCTCGTGGGCAGCGAGGATACTGAAAAGCGCATTGAGGTGGTCTTCGAGGTGCCGGTTTTGCGCTTCGGACAAAAGTTCACTGGCTTCGCTTTCTCCAGCGACGATCCCGACATCCGCCAACAGGTGGAGGAGGGCAATGCCACCTTGCGCTTCAGTACCAATTCCCTGTCCGTGAAAACCCCTAGGGGAGGCGAACTCATCGGCGAGCTGAAGGCCATTCCAGCGGCCTTCAGTCCCAACGGCGACGGCGTGAACGACCAAGTCCTAATCCAATACCAAGTTCGCGTTCTGGGCAACAGCGTGCCCCATGTGCTGACCTTGTACGATCTGGCGGGCAGGGTGGTTCGCCGGCTGGAGACAGCTCCCGGAGCAGCGGGGGTGTACGAGCGCGAGTGGAATGGGCGGGACGAAGCGGGAAAGCGCGTGCCGCCGGGCACGTATGTTTACACGGTAAAGGTGGAGGCGGACCTAGGGAAGCAATTGAACACGGGTACCGTATCCGTAGTGTATTGATTCCGCTGGATGGCTAGCATAGCTATTGAGGATCTAGTGTCGAGTTGTACAAACATAATGAGACGTAGTCTGAAGCTCGTCGTCGTGGCCGCGGTGTTGGGAATGGCCGGGGAGACGAGCGCCCAGTCGGGCAGTCGGCCCGACTATGGGAATCGACTGGGAACCCAATGGGGGCACGAGACGAGCTTTCTGCCCCAAGGAGTGCAAGTAGCGCTCAACTCGATTGATCCAGCGGTGCGCAAGTGGTACGTGCCCCAAGAGTTGTTCGCCGAATACCGGTGGCGGCAATGGCAGACGACCAACTACGCCCGCACCGATTTCGATCGCTACGTCGCCCCCGACATTGAGGGTGACTACCTCTACGACATGTTCGGCAATGCCGTATCCAAGGGATGGCTCATCTACAACACGGAGCAGAACACGCCCGAAGAGTTCGGCAACCGGCTCTTCAAGGGAAATCGATTCGAACGGTGGTTCAGCCAAGTAGTGGTCGCCGCCGATGCAAAAGGGGGTACGTACTACGCGCTGACAACGTCCAACACGCTGCGGACGACCCTTACGCCGCTGGTTTTGAGCAAAGTCCAAATGGACGGAATCCAGTTCGACATGGCGACGGATAAGTACCAGCAGACGCTGATTTTCTCTAGAATTAGTGGCCCTCGGCTGACCTTTAACCGAGACGACCGGCGCACCAATACCACGACCTTTTTCGGCGGACGGCTTACGGCCGCTGTCGGCGATTTCGTGACGTTGGGCGTACACGGGGTTAACTCCCATCAGTCGAACTCGAAGATCGACGAGGCTCCGGTGGCGAGCTTGTTCAAAGGAAGGCTGACGGAAGATCAGAATGCCGTGCCCATCTCCGTGATTGAGATCGTACTCCGCGACGAATCGCCCGAGGACGGCACCGGCGGAGCCGCGTTCTTCCCCGGCTCCTCGGACATCATCATCACCTATGAAAGCGGCCTCGTCAACCGGGGCAAGGAGATTGGCTTCGAACCCGTACTGGAGGGCGGCATCCCAGCGGGGGGACGGTTGGAGGCCAACGGCAGTGAAGAAATCCGGCTCCTCTACTCCTTCGACGACCAGATTTTTGTCCACCGCGCAAGCGGTGCCAAGGATGAGATAACAAAGGTCGAATTCGAACTCACTGTTGCCAACGATTACGACATCTCGATGAGTTCCGACCGCCAGTTGAATTCCGCGGGTGCGAGAGTGTTGCTTCCGGTCACCCAAGCCGAGGGGAATATCCAAGATCTGAGCAATCTGCGGACCCTGCGGTTTGAGTACGGCTTGCCAACGGCCACCCAAATCCTCGGCGGCAGCCTCAGCGTCTCCGATGTGCTGGGCTTTCGGCTATACGGAGAGTTCGATCGGAACTGGAATATCCGCCAGTATCCAAATGTCTCCCAAGAGATTCACAGAACCAGCTCCGGGCTGACAGACGAGCCGCACAACGATGCTTGGCTGATCAACGCGTCCAACCATCGCGGACGCTGGTTTGGTTTTGCCGAAGCCTATAGAATTGACCCCCAGTACAACACGACGACATTTATCTCAAACGAAAGTGGATTCATCGATTACGAGGCACCGCAGAACAAGGTCGATCTCGTAGAGGACAACGACGACCAAGATCGCGTCCCCGACGCCTTTCGCGGGGACTGGCTATTCCCGGATCTTCTTATCTTTCCGGGGTGGGACCAGAATGGGGACTTTCAACCGGATTTCAACCAAAACGATAACGAGGTCCGGCGCAATGCAATTCCCGACTGGAGGGAACCATTTATTCGGTTGTGGGTGGACCGCCCGGAAATGCTGTGGGGGCGGGACATGAACAACAACTTCTGGCCCGATCTCTACGAAAACGACAAGGACCCCGACTATCCTTACGACAGAGATCACGACGGGTGGAACGTCTATACGGGATTCCGCCTGCGACCGGGTCTGAGGATTCTGGGAGGAATCCTGCGAGAGCAGCTAATCTCTTCGGACCAGAAGAATCACATGGTCTATGGCATGTTAGACTACGACGAGACTTGGCCGCGTTACGGCCGCGTGAGAATGTACGAGATGGTCAAATCCGTGCAGGACGACATTGAGGATCCGCTACTCCAGTACTCGCCCGATACGCTGATTGATCTGGCCGAGCCCCAAGAAAGCAAGCGCGAGATGGAAGATCCCCTCTTGGGGCGCGACAGCTTCGTCAATCAATTTTTTATCGGTCATCAGCTCAAGACGGAAAAAATACTGATCGAGTCTAAACTGAACCACGTGCTCTTCCATCAGCGCATGGCCCGCGAAGAACGTCGCCGGACGGGATTGGACGAAAACGAGTTCTTCTTTGGATTGATCAACAAGGCGATGTACCAGCGGGAATTGGGACGAGTGGGATTGCAGCCCTTCTGGAAGAGCGAATACAGAAAGCAGTCCCGCGGCCTGTTCGACGCAGAGGACAAGGAGACGCTCACCGAGCTATTTGGCGCGTTCGCCGTGCTGGATGTTTTGCACTCCACGCAGTTACAGGTGGGCAGCGAGTTTTTGTTCGAGAAAGACTTCGGCGACGAACAAGGGGACTTCCATTCTCAATCGATCGCCTTCCAGGCGACGAACTGGTCTTCGTACCTCGGTTATGTGATCACGATGCAATCGGGGATTCTGTTGGAGCGCAGGAATCCAGAGGGCGAGGAGAGCTTCACCAATACGCGTGCGTTCATTTCCGTCTTTGCTGGTCTGGAGAATCTGCGGTAAGGGTAGAAAACTTCGTCCAAAAAAGGCTTGATAGCGAGGAGAGATTTCCTTATGGTAGGCATTGAAAGAGGCATATTGTCGTGTAGTACGGCTATTCACCTTTCAGTCTATTGCAACTATCTCACTCCCAAAAGGAGGTTTGAATGATGCTAGGCAAGCGGATCATCCTAGGTGCGGCGATCCTAACTATTGGTCTGTCGGCCCAAACGTGGGCCCACGATCCACCGGATCTACTCATCCCGGCGGCGCAGTTCCCACCAGGGGCAGAACCCGTCATCGATGGCAACCCCGTCGAATGGGCACCCATTCCGGTGGAGACCTACGGTTCCGTGGGCGAAATGCTGTATCCGGTCGGTGCGGCGACGAGAGAAGGACGAGTGCTGGAAAACGCCTCCCAAGGGGACATCAACCCCGCGGACTTCCAGATTAAACACAAGCTAGGGTGGAGCCCAACGACGAACGGCTTCTACATCCTGACTGAGGTGTTCGACGACCTACACTTCATCGGGCGTCCCGACCCCGCTCGCTTCTGGCTCGACGACAGCGTCGAGTACGGATTGAACTTCAAGCACCAAGCGTCGGAGGACATAACCTTCAACGATGGGGACATCGTGACCTTGCAGAAGTACAAGTTCGCCTACCCTCCCTTAGAAGGGGAGTGGCAGTTCTATGAGCCGCAAGGGAACTTGCCTTGGCTGACCAGTGGGACGAAGTGGTTCGACATTGGGATCACTTTTGAAGGTGAGGAGTTCGGCGAGAGCACCTACTTCTACGAACTCAGGATTCGGCCAATCGCCGAAATGCCCAACAGCGAGAGCGCCACCGAGGATCAAGCGGTCGAGGGCATCCTGCAGGAAGGCATGATCATCCATTGGGGCAATATGATCAGCGACACCGACGAAGGGGGCACAGAGGACCAGAAGCGAGAAACGCAGTGGTCCACATCTCCCTCTGGTGCTGCGGCCAACGGGACGACCGACGTGTTGCTGTCGCCGGTTGATCCAGGCATCGAGTTCGTCGAGCAACAGACGGCCGTCGAAGCCACGAGTTGGGCGCGAGTCAAGGCTCAGTACCGATAGATCTGAAGGATCGCAACAGCGGTCGTTCTGAACATAGGGTGCCGGCAGGCCTTGGACGCGATAGCGTCCGAGGCGGTCGGCACCCTTTATTTTTGGAGTGTAGGCGATGCGGATCACCAGAGTCAAGACGTACATCGTAGATGGCGGCTTCCGTCCCTGGACCTTCGTGAAGATCGAGACCAGCGACCCGGGCCTCGTGGGGTGGGGGGACTGCACTGACTGGGGCTCTCCCAGACCCGTGGCAGCGACCGTAGAGCGGTACGCCGAGCGGATTATCGGCAAGGATCCCATGGCGAGCGAAGCGATCTGGTGGGAACTATCCGCCTTCTCAGTTCGCCACACCGGGGGCATTGCCTACAAGGCGATGTCCGGCATTGACTCGGCTCTGTGGGACATCCGCGGCAAGGTTCTAAACGCGCCCGTGTGGCAACTGCTCGGCGGCCGCATGCGGGATCGGCTCCGGCTCTACTGGTCTCATTGCGGTTCGACCCGGGCTGGACCGTGGACGCAGAAGTTGGGGCTGCGGCCAGTGCGGACGATTGCCGATTTGGAGGAGTTGGCTAGAGAGGTGCTGGAGCGCGGCTTCACGGCGATTAAGACAAACCTGATGCCCTTGGAGGACGATCCCGAGGGCACTGGTGTACCGAGTGGCGTTGGCGATGCACCATCCTCTGTCCTACGCCACGCGGAGCGAATAATCGGCACCTTCCGGGAGGCCCTCGGCCCGGATGTGGGGATCGCGCTGGATGTGGGATTCCACTTCAAGTTGGGCGGCGCAGCGCGCCTTGCTAGGGCCTTGGAGCCGTACGACCTGATGTGGCTCGAGACGGAGACCCTCGACGCCGCGGCCCTGCGGACCATTCGCGATTCTACGACCACCACGATCTGCACCGGCGAGAGCCTCTTTGGCACCGCTGGCTTCCGGCCTTTCCTCGAACTCCACGCCCAAGACATCGTCATGCCCGATCTGGCTTGGAACGGGATCGCGATGGGCCGGCGGCTCGCCGACCTAGCTCACGCTTATGACGTGCTATTCGCTCCCCACAACTGCCACAGCCCGCTGACGACGCTGGTATCGGCCAATGTCTGCGCCACCGTGCCCAATTTCTACATCCTTGAATTCGATGTGGACGACGCGCCGTGGCGAGACGACCTGATGAGTCATCCCTTTGAAGTGCAGGATGGACACCTGATTCTACCGGAACGGCCCGGTCTAGGGTCGGACTTGATCGAATCCGAACTTGCGAAGCACCCCCCCGACCACTACCCCGACGCGCGCTGATGCTATGACTGCGCAGGGGCAGCCGGATTTGCCGGCTGGTGGAGGGCGCGTGTTTACCGTGCGCGCCTTTCTCCTCGGTTGCCTGCTGACGGCGTTCCTTGGAACTGGCCCGCTCTATGTCCAGTTCGTCCATCACACGGCACCGCTCAACGCCGACTCCATCACGGCCGGTGCCGTGTTCCTGTTTTTCCTACTCACCTTTGTAGTCAATACCGCACTGCGGAAAATTCATCCTCCCTGGGTATTTACAACGGGCGAACTCGTCGTCATCTACACGATGATGATCGTGGCTTCCACGATCCCGACCAAGACGCTGATGGCGAATATGATCCCCGTTCTACCAGGAGCTACTTATTACGCCACGCCGGAGAACGAATGGGCCGAACTGATCTTGCCCTTGATCCCGGACTGGATAGGACCTCACGACCCGCTCGCAATAAAGTATTTCTACGAAGGGGCCCCCTCCCATGTCTCGGTTCCGTGGGGGGCATGGCTAGTGCCCTTCGCGGCGTGGGGGATTTTTATCGCCTCCTTCTTTGCCGTGATGATCAGCAGCATGGTGATCGTCCGGCGTCAGTGGGTGGAGCACGAGCGACTCGTCTTCCCCTTGACCCAAGTGCCGTTGGAGATGCTCCGGCCTCCCCAAACAGGGCACATCCTAGGATCCCTTTTCCGGCAACCGCTACTGTGGTTGGGGATCGCGCTGCCTTGGATCGTACTGAGCACGCATGGGCTGCACGCCTATTTCAACTACATCCCTAGAATCGAGACGAACACCTACTTTGAGTTATTCAGGGATACCACCCCGTTCCGCGTTCTCCTGAGCTTTTCCGTTATTGGGTTTACCTACCTAGTGAACCTGGAAATCGGATTTAGCCTCTGGTTCTTCCACTTGCTGATGAAGCTACAGTCGGGCCTGCTGAACATTGTTGGCTACGACATCCCAGGGCGCGAAGAGGTCTTTGTCGGCGGAGGAGGAACGGTCGCGGTTGGCCACGAAGCGATGGGGGCTACCATCGCGCTGGTTTTGTTCGTCCTGTGGACCAGCCGTCGGCATCTAGCTTCGGTCTTCGGCAAAGCCTTCGGCACCGCCCCACACGTGGATGACAGGGACGAGA
>VXZF01000739.1 GCA_009845645.1 Gemmatimonadota bacterium
GCCTAAAAGGGGCGACGACCGGGCAGGACGGTGCCTTCTTCCTCGCGCAAGTGCCCCCTGGACCAAAGCGCATTGCCGTGAGTTTGATCGGCTACGAATCGCATGACGAGGAAATTTCTCTAGCGCCTGGTTCCACTCTCGTTTTGGATATCGCCCTGCTGAGCGATCCCATTCAATTGGCCCCGGTCGAAATTATCGGCGAATCGCCGCTGATAAACCAAAAGCGCACTGGGACCGCGTCCAAGCTGAGACCCCAGACGGTGGAACTGATCAAGCCGGTTGGCACGCAGGAACTGCTCGAATTGGTGCCCGGCATTAACGGCTACGCCGACGATGGGTTCGGCAATTCGCGGTTGAGCATCGGCATCCGGGGCTTAAACCCCCGCCGCAGCTCGCGGGTGCTGATTATGGAAGACGGCGTGCCGATCCAGCCGGCGGTCTATATCTATCCCAATGCTTATTACAACCCGCCATCAGAGCGCATTGATGCGATGGAGGTAATCAAGGGGAGTTCGGCTATCCGCTTCGGTCCTCAGACCATGGGGGGCGTCATCAATTATGCGACGCGGAGACCCGATGGGACCAAGGGAATGGTCAATCAGCTCACCGTGGGTAGCAATGGTTACTACAGCGCGTTTGCAGAGTTGCGGGGATTGGGTAGCAGACAAATCACGTCCGATATGCAGGTGCTTTACAAGCACGGAAACGGCTTCAGGGACAACAACGCCTTCGACCAAATCAACGGAACCGCAAAAACGCAGTTCCGCTTGAGCAACAAAAAGGTGCTCTACCTGAAAGCCAACGCCAATTTCGAAAACTCCAATGCGACCTACACGGGGCTGACGGAGTACTCCTTTTACGCCAATCCCAAATTCAATCCCAAAGAAGACGACAATTTCAAGGTTTTACGGGCTTCCCTCGACCTAATGTACACCAGCAAGATCACGGCGAATTTAGTGGGCAATACTACGGCTTACCTGAATGTCTTTGATCGCCGCTGGTGGCGGGAAGACGACGTTTTTGTACGCGCTTCGGCTTTGGAGACGGGCGATTTCACGCCGGTGCCTTACTTCCAGAGTGGCGACTTGGTGCGGGTAGGGGGTGACGCCAGCAATTTCGGCATTCTGCGGACCTTTTACGTAGGCGGCATCGCCCAGGACTACTCGCTCAAACACAGCCTCGGCGGTCATTCGGCAAAGGCCGAGATCGGAGTTCGCGCCCACTGGGAGCGCTTTATCGACGACAAGAAAATTGGCGACGCTCCGGACGCGCGCGACGGCGTGTACTATACTGGCACGCCCGACGACCCGGACGACCCGGTGAAAATCGTGGGGCAGAGCCACCACTACGAAACCGCCGCGCTGGCCCTCTACGCCAAGGAGCAGATCGAATGGGGCCGGCTGACGCTTGATCCAGGGCTGCGCTTTGAGGTGTTCAAACAGGACCGGGTGGACCGTCTGCGCGGTTCCATCTTGGCCGACAAAGTCTCGGCGGTGCTACTGCCCGGTTTGGGCGTCAACTACCAATTCGGCCGCTTCAACGCGTTTGCTGGGGTCCATCGAGGCTATACGCCGCCTTCGAGCGGCACGCTAAAAATAACCAGCTTCGGACAGGACGTCGGTGCCGGTGGGTTGGACCTCAAGGCGGAGAAGAGCTGGAATATGGAAGCTGGCGTGCGCTCTTGGGGGCCGAAGCTGAGCTTAGAAGCGTCTGCTTTTCTGCTCAAGATCGAGGATCTCGTCGCCGCCGGGCGCGGGACCGCGTTTAAAAACTTGGGCAAAGTAGATACCTACGGCCTCGAATTGGCCTTGGGTTTGGCGACCTCGCGCTTGGCTTGGATCCTACCCGACGTCAACCTCGCTTATACCTATTTGCAGACCGAGATCAAGAGCGGCATCGTCACCTCGGCCACCATGGCCGGTAACGTCGCGGTAGATCTGACCGGTAATCAATTGCCCTATGCGCCGCCACACACCTTGACGGTGAGCTTGGTCAAGCAGACAAAACAGGGGCTACGCCTGCGGGCCGATGTGCGTTTTGTGGATGAGGTCTTCACCGACTTTGAGAATATCGAGCGCACCTTCAATCGCGGCGATACTGGCCCGATCCCCAGTTACTCCATCGTCAACGCCAGCGCCGACTACAAGTTGTCTGCGCGCTGGAGCGCTTTTGTAGCGGCCAAGAATATACTCGACGAGATCTACATTGGATCTAGGCTACACTCCAATGCCGGCCAGCCCGAAGCCCACTTGAGTTCGGGCATCCTCGTCGGTCCGCGGCGACAGATAAACGTCGGCGTCAAGCGCGGCTTGTAAAACCTCCCACACGACGACAACGATCCTTCCATCAACCTTGTAGAAAGGAGAGCATCCATGAGGAGCCTCAAATGCAGTGTTTTGTTCGCCAGCGCCCTGCTCATCGCCTGCGGCGGTGGCGACGACGACAATCCCGTCGATAGCGGCAGCGGCGGGAGCACTACCATTGATATTCCCACTGCTTACGTCTTCGACAGCCGTTTCAATGATGGTGAAAGTAGCGTCGCCTATTCCGGTCAGACGGTGCGCAATTTGCTGCTGCAAGACCTGAAGATCTTTATCGACAATCTGGGCAAAGAGGGAGCTGAGTCTGCTTCAGTGGACGACTTGCTTCAGTTCTACGCCTACGACGACGGCCTCAACTTGGAATCGCTGAGCACGGCCGGGGACATGCCGGTAGTCGAAAATCGCTATTCCTCTATTTCGACGGGCAAAAACCTATCCGGCAAAATCTCGAGTGAAGTCGTCATCGGCTATGGCAAGACGGCCGACGAACTGGTGCGCGAGTGGTTTGAGATCATCGCCGCCAATTCGCAGGATGCCGACAAACTGGGGACCCCGGCGGTTTACACCGACGACAACGGGGTCGATCTGACCCAGATGATCAACAAAGTGCTCATCGGCGCAGTGCCCTATTACCAAGCCACTGGAGTCTATTTAGGCGGCCTTTTGGAGGACGAAAATGGCAGTCCCGTAGAGGGCAAATCGTACACGGAGATGGAGCACCATTGGGACGAGGCCTTCGGCTATTTTGGTGCCGCCCGTGACTACAGCCGCTACTCCGACGATCAACTAGCTGGCGGAGTTGGCGACTATACCTTCGACTCCAATGGGGACGGACAAATTGACTTCAAATCGGAATACAATTTTGGTCTGTCGCGGAACGCCGGTAAGCGCGACAAGGGCGGCAGTGGAGTCAATTTGTCCGGAGATATTTTTGCGGCGTTCCTAGCCGGACGCACCCTGATCGTCAACCAAGGCTCGGCCGGCGAGATCGCCGCCCAGCGCGAATTGGCAGCCAACGGCATGGAGAAAGTCATCGCCGCCACGGTGGTGCACTATGTCAATGACACCTTGAGCGATATGGCTGCACTGGGAACAGCCGATGAGAATCGGGTCAACTTGAACAAGCACTGGGCGGAAATGAAGGGATTTACCGTTGCGTTGCAGTACAGTCCTTTCCGCCTGATCAGCCAAGGCCAGCTCGAGGAATTGCACAGCATTATGGGACAAGCGCCCTCCTATGAAGCGCCGGGCAGCGACGCGTACGATGGAGTTGTGAGCAGTTACATGCGCGCCAAGGACGTGCTGCAAGAAGCGTATGGCTTTTCCGCCGACAATATGGCCAATTGGTAAACGGTCATTTACAAAAATCTTCGGGGACTGTGTAACCGCAAGCGCGGCGGTCGGCATTGAGCCAATCGCCGCGTTTGTATTTGCCAACCGGAATTTCTAGGTAGCTTATTAGATTTTGCCATGGCAGAATTCTCTTTCTAGGAGCAAGCGAGGCGTGACCGAGCACAAGGTATGGGGTGCGGTGCTGATCCTTTGTCTGGGATCGCGGCTTATGAGCGCCGTGTACTATATAGAAGACCTGGACAGTTTGCGCTTTGCCTTAGGGGTAGTCGATTACGACGTAACCAAATTACAACCTCACTTCCCAGCCTATCCGGTCTTTTGCTTTTTCGCCAAGGCGATTTACGCACTCACCGACCGCTATGCCGTGGCGTTCGCAGTATTGGGCGGCGCAGCGACTTTTGGCATAATCTATTTCGCGCTCGGCATTGCTCAGGTTAGAATCACCACGCCCTTCGGTCTGATCGCCGTCTTGCTGTTATTCTTCAATCCGCTGCTGTGGCTGATGAGCAATCGCTATATGCCCGATGCCATGGGCGTCGCTGGCGTTTTGGCTTGTTGCTATTTTGCCGCCAAGCAAGAGTCGGGCAAAGCGGGGTTGGGATTTTTTATCGCGGGGATCTCGCTCGGGGTGCGCCTTTCTTATGCGCCCATGTTGTTGGTGCCTCTGTTGCTGAGGTTGAAGGAACGAGGGCCGCGATTGCAATTCGTCGCTGCTGGTGCGGCTGGTGTCGCCGTCTGGCTGATTCCCCTAATCGCGATCACTGGTTGGGCTGAGTTGACAAAGGTCGCGCAAACGCAGACGGAGGGCCACTTCGCCGATTTTGGTGGCACGGTTGCCACTGAGTCCGATTTCGCTTTGCGGTCGATTGGACTGTTCGAGAGCATATGGGCCGATGGTTTTGGACTCTATTGGGAGGGACGCCATGTAGTGACGGCCTGTACTACCGTCGCGCTGCTGGGTATTCTGGCGGCCAATTGGCGCGCCGTAGTGCAGCGGGTGAACCGCTCGGTGTTGCTGAATGCGTCGTTCATAAGTTGCATCCTCTATCTGGGCTGGATTTTCCTCTTTCAAAATGTGGTGCACAAAAGCCGGCACGTTTTGCCGCTAATACCCTTTTTGACGCTTATCCTAGCTTTTGCCTGTGCTCAGATCGCCACTCAGGGCCCTCGGTTTTTCCGCTTAGTTGCAATCGCCTTTTTTCTTTGCTATGGCTATGTGACCTTGCATTTAGTCGTCCAGCACAAAAAGCACACGGCCATCGCCCAGATACACCAATACCTTGCAGCGAAGAAAAACGATGCCCTGCACATTGCATCGGTGCCTCTGATCAAATACTATCTGGCCTCTCAGGCGCTGAGGGCCGTCTATATACCTATTAGAGATCAGGGTGATTTGGACGCGCTCGATGCGCTCGACGACACAGCCGAGTTAGTGGTCATCGGCAGCCCATTGCAAGATCGAGTGCCAAAGGTGACCAAGACGTTTTACCACAACCCGTATGTCAATCGCATGTGGTCGGAACTCACAGTGTACGAGTATTAATTCACCTGCGTGTTTGAATTGAAAACGCTCAACGCCGACATACACATTTTGGGAGGCGGCCCGGCAGGCTTGGCTGCCGGCTACTACGCGAAAAAGCGCGGCTTAGACTTCTTGCTTTTTGAAGCCGGTGACCAGCCAGGGGGCAATTGCCGCACACTGCGTTTGGGCGAGTTTCTGTTTGACACTGGTGCCCATCGCCTGCACGACAAAGACCCGGAGGTCACTTGCGAGATCAAGGGGCTTTTGGGCAATGAGCTTTCTGACGTCGCAGCGCCGAGCGAGATTTTTTTTCAAGACGAGTTTTTTAGCTTTCCCCTGCAAATGGGCAATCTGGTCAAACGACTCGACCGCAAAATCCTGTTGCAAATCGCCGCTGAGAACCTGCGCGTAAAACGCCGCAAACCAGCGGCAAGTTTTGGAGAATTTGCCCTAAATCAGTACGGCCAGACGCTGGCCAACCTCTTTTTGCTCAACTATTCGAGAAAATTGTGGGGGGCCGATCCGCACCAACTTTCCACAGATGTATCAGGAGGGCGGATGAAAGGTTTGGATCTGGCCAGTTTTGTGCGGGAGGTTCTATTGGGCAAGGCCAGCCGTCCGGGCCATTTGGACGGCTCTTTCCTGTACCCCAAGTACGGGTTTGGCATGATCGTCGATAAGATGAGCGAATTTATCGGCAGCAAGCGGATTCGACTCAACAGTCGGGTGAGTCGGCTAGTGCATTCGCGTGGGCGATTGGTCCGCGTCGTCCTGAACGACGACGCGGAGGTGGAGGTGTCCACTGTCGTCAATACGCTGCCGCTGACCCTTTCGGCGAAAATGCTGGATCCCCCGCCACCTCCGGAATTGCTGGCAGCAGCCAATGCGGTTAAGTACCGCAATCTAATTCTTTGCGTATTTGGTCTGGATCGACCCTCTTTTTCGCCCAATGCCTCGCTTTACTTTCCCGGCGCAGAGTTCCCGTTTACGCGCCTGTACGAGCCCAAAAATCGCAGTCGCCATATGGCACCCGAGGGGCAAACAGCCATTGTGCTCGAACTGCCCTGTTTTCGCGAAGATGCTGTGTGGAATATGTCGGCAGAGGCGTTGCGCTGCTCCGTATGGGAAGCGTTGCAGCGCGTAAAGCCGATTGCGGAAGGCGAAGTTGTATGCTTTGCGACCTATAAATTGTCCTTTGCCTATCCCGTACTCGAAGTGGGATTGGTCGAGCATGTAAAACGCCTCGTTGCCTACTTCCAGACCTTTGAAAATCTCCACCTGACGGGCAGGAGCTCGCTGTTTCGCTATGTGCATCTGCACGATTTGTTCAAAGCGGGCAAGGAATTAGTGCTTGATCTCCCGCACGCTGAGGGCTAACGCCAGTCACCGGAGCTCTTAGGACCGACCCGTTCTTGACGCTATATTATGACATTATTACGCGAAACCACGACCCCAATTAGCGCCGTTCAGGCGCGGGAGAACGGAATATGAAACTGATCCTCGTAGGTTGCGAATACGCTGGCAAGACGACCTTGGCTAACGCCATCGTCGGTTGGATCGAGCGCACCTTTGGCTCGTCGCGCACCTTTCACGACCACTTTAGCCTGCCGTGCAACGAGTTCCCCGTAGAGGAACAGGAGCAACTGCTGGGCCTCAGTCCAAGGCTGAAGGAGATGTTCCAGCGCTACATGATGAACTACCACTTCCATTCTGCTTTCTACAGCGACCCGGACCACAACTTGGTGGGTTTCCACATTGAGGAGGCCGTGTACGCGCCCTTGTACTACGGCTACGGGGGCCGAGGCGAATACGGCGACCGCGCCGCACTGGCTCGTTCCTTCGACGAGGAGGTCATGCAGCACGCACCCGACACAGTACTCGTGCTGCTGCGCGCGCGGCCCGAAGTCATTGTCCAACGCATGCGCGATCAGCCGCACGAGCGGCCGGTGGTGCAGGAAAAGGACATCGAGCACGTGTTGCAGCGCTTTGAGGAAGAGTTCCGCGATTCGCTGATCCGCAAGAAATTTGCCCTCGACACGTCCGACGCCACAGTGGAGCAGACCTTGGCGGAGTTCGCAGGAGAAGTCAAGCAGCACCTGAGCGAAACCGACCGCTTGCGCCTTTTGGCCCACCAGAACTGGCCGAGTTAAGCGATGATGCAGCCCTTTCTCGATTGGTATGGCGTATGGGCTGGCCAAGCTGGCATCGAAGGCGGCCAAGCTTGGGTGCAAGACCCGCCGGTCGGCGTGCGCTTGGCCGTGCAGGAAGCGAGTAAATCCCCGGTCTTTATCAAGCCTGAGCATCCTTGGGAAGAGGGCGGTCTGACGCCGCAAGCCATGCTTTGCGCCGGCGGCGTGTTGAAGATGTGGTACATATCCCGTGGCGCTGGGGACGACCAACCCCCATTCATTGCGTACGCCGAGAGTGCGGACGGCTTTTGTTGGGAGCGTCCGGTGCTGCATTTGCAAGAGTACGACGGCAGTACGGCCAACAACCTGCTCTTCCGCTTCGGCGACTTTGGGCTGCAATCCGTGTTTGTGGACCCCGTGGCTCCGCCGGAGGCTCGCTACAAGGCCATGGCGCGCGATTCTATTACCTATCACGAGGGCGCGCCGGTGCCCGCGATGACGCGGGAGCGCAAGTGGGCCATTCGCCGCGCCATGCAAGAGGCCGGCTACACGCCAGAGCAGCGGGCCGCGGCGCTGTATTTCGTCGGCTTGCTCAAAGGTGCGGTGTCGCCCGA
>VXZF01000386.1 GCA_009845645.1 Gemmatimonadota bacterium
ACCCAAGACCAAATTGGCTAGAAGCACACTGCCGAAATTCGTCGATGCCACTGCCGCTGCCGGCATCCATATTGCACATGTGAACGGTAGTAGCGGTCGTTTCTATTACGTGGAGACCTATGGATCGGGAGCGGCTTTTATCGACTACGACAGCGACGGCGACGAAGACTTATATCTAGTCAAAGGGGCTGTATTGCCGGGCTTTTTGGAGCGTCGCGTGCCGAAAAACGTCCTCTATCGAAACAGGGGCAATGGGAAGTTCGAGGAAATAACAGAAAAAGCAGGTATCGGCGATGAAGGGTATGGCATGGGCGTCTGCGCAGGAGATTACAACAACGACGGTCACGTGGATCTCTATGTCACGAACTTCGGTGCCAATGTGTTGTATCGCAATGGCGGCGACGGTTCATTTGTCGATGCGACAGAGACCGCTGGCATCGGCGACGAGCGCTTGAGCATGAGCGCGGCTTTTGCCGACATCGACAACGATGGCGATCTCGACCTCTACGTTTCTAACAATACCGATTTTACTCTCGAAAACCACAAAGAATGCAGGCACGGTTCCATACGCGTCTATTGCGGTCCCGGTCAGTACGAGGGCGCGTCGGGGATTATGTACCGCAACGAAGGGGATGGAAAGTTTGCCGACGTGACAAAAGAAATAGGCGTTTATAACGACCGCTGCCGTCAACTCGGCGTGGTATTTGGCGATTACGACTCAGACGGCGATGCAGATCTGTTTGTCGCCAACGATATGACCCCGAACTTCCTCTTCCGCAACGAGGGGGGGGGGCGGTTTTCCAATATTGGGCTGGATTCCGGCGTCGCCTTCAGCCCGGACGGCAAATCCGAGGCAGGCATGGGCACGGATTTTGGCGACTACGACCGGGACGGACGCCTCGACATCGTCGTCTGCAACTTCCAGTGGGAGCACTGTCGCCTGTTAAAAAACGAGCGAGGCGATGTGTTTAAAGACCAGATACACGAGTCCAAACTAGACGAACCGACCTTCTCGACATTGACCTTTGGCACGGACTTTTTCGACTACGACAACGACGGCTACCTCGACCTGTTCCTAGCCAACGGACACGTCGAACCGAATATAGAAATCATCGACCGCGCCGGACCTTCCTACGCGCAGCGGGATCAGCTATTCCACAACGACAAGGACGGAACCTTCACCGATGTCAGCGCCGACTCGCCGGGCTTGGCCACCGCTTGGGTCGGACGCGGATCGGCTACCGCCGACTACGACAACGACGGCGACCTCGACCTGTTCGTCAGCAACAACAACCAGCGCGGCCTGCTGCTGCGCAACGACGGCGGCAACCGCCAACACTGGCTGTCGCTGCGCACCATAGGCACTCACAGCAACCGCGACGGCATCGGTGCGCGGATCCGGGTGGTCGCCGGTGCCCTACACCAAGTCGAAGAAGTGCGTTCGGGCAGTTCGTATCTGTCGCAGAATGCGCTGCGGGTGCACTTTGGCTTGGGCACGCACGCGCAGGTGGATCGGGTGGAGATCCGCTGGCCGAGTGGGATAAAGCAGGTGTTGGAGAACGTGGCGGCTGATCAGATCCTCACCGTCCAAGAGCCAGAAAAACTGTAGAATCAACGTGCCAGAATATGAAGGCAAAACGTGAAGTGGTCTAACGGTGTGCTATGGCTTGCGTGGATAACGGCTTTGGGCTGCGGTGGCGTGCTAGAAGAAGCGCCTGTAGTAGAGGAAAAGGAAGACCCGCGCGCGATAGAACTGAGTTATTTAGATCGAATTCGCGCCGATTCCAGCGACGTAGCAGCGCACTACAAACTGGGGGCGTTCTATTTAAAACACGCCGTGTATGGGGAAGCGCTGCGATATTTCAGTGAGACCTTCCGCATCGATTCACTGCACGTACGTGCGTTGCTGGGAGCCGGCGAAGTCATGACCCGACAGGGCGAACTGGAACGGGCGTTGGCTGTATATCGCAAGGCCATTGCCCTCGCGCCCGACAGCGCCGCGGTCTATCGCCAGCTCGGCCAACTCTATTTGCGCACAGACGACGAGGCCAAGGCGCGGGCAACATTTGCCAAGGCGTTGCAATTAGCACCCGATCACGCTCCGGACCACTACAATCTAGGCGTGGCACATGCCCGCGATCACGACTACAAGACCGCAGCCCAGCACATGCAGCGAGCACTGGAAATAGACCCCGAATACGCGCTGGTGTACTACAGTCTAGCGGATATGTACTGTGCCAAGATGGGGCAATGCGAACGGGCTGTGGATATGGCGAGCAAAGCCGTCAAAATAGAGCCTATGCGCGCCCGCTACCGCACGGCGTTAGGGCACATCTACATGCGGTTGAATCGCCACGAAGAAGCGGAGGCGGCTTTTCGCGCAGCCAGCGAGCGCGATTCGGCTTATGTAGAGGCACTAAATGGGCTGGGGATGGTGCTCGCCCGCCAAGGCAAGGAGGTCGAAGCGGCCGCTGTACTCGAGCAAAGCATTGCCCTTGACCCAGCCTATCCAGAAGCGCACTTGACTCTGTCCAAAGTGTACATGAAGCAGGGAAAGGCAGAGGAAGGGCAGAGGCAGATCGAGATGTTCAAGCGTCTTGATCCACATTTCGATACCATTCGCGATCAGCGTTTGCGCCTCAAAGACCACGCCGACGATGCCGTAGCCCGCTATAACTTGGGCGTGATTTACGCGAAGTTAGGTTTTGCTGAAATGGCTGCTCAAGAGTACAAAGCCTCGCTGAAGATCAATCCCGCCCAGATACAGGCCTGGCAGAATTTGGGCACGGCCTATATGCGGCTGCAGCGAGTTGACGATGCCATCACGGCCTATCGCCAAGCCCTAACTTTAGACGAGGGCTATGCACTGGCGTGGTTTAATCTCGGCAACGCCTATTTGATGAAAGACTATCCGATGCAGGCGCGCTCGGCTTATGAGCGCGCTTTGGCAATAAAGGAAAACTACATCGACGCAATAAACGGTCTCGGTAATGCCAAACTGCGCGAGGGCCATGCCCGGGAGGCCATCGACGATTTTAAAGCGGTTTTGCGAGCTGATTCTACCTATGTCGGCACCCATTATAGTTTGGCCGTGGCCTACCGAGAAATAGGAGACTCACTCGCAGCTCAGCAGCAGATGCGCCTTTTCGCGCGCAAGCAAAAAGAGCGCACTCGGTAAACTGAATGCATTAAGGAAAACGCGAAATTGCCGCAATGGAGGTGCTTATGAAACGCTGGAATTTTATGGGCTGTGCAGTCGTGGCCCTACTGTGGATTAGCTGTGCCACACTCTCTCAACTCGAAGCAAAGCGCATCGATATCAATACGGCCTCGCGCTCACAGCTAGAAACGCTACCCGGGATAGGGCCGGCAGTGGCGCAGCGGATAATTGAGGGCCGCCCCTATCACAATGTAAAAGGCTTGCTCAACATAAAGGGCATTGATATGCAGCGCCTAAAGGACATCGAACCCTATATAACTGTCGTCAAGTAGCTATATACAAGAAAGGATGAACAATGACGCGATTTGACGATATGAAGGGAGTCTTCGGCCTGCTGCCGACGCCCTACAGAGAAGACCTCGAAATCCACATTGACGACCTGAAGAAGGTAGCCAACTTCTGCTGCGAGAGCGGCCAGCACGGCATTGTCTGGCCAGTGATGGTCGGGGAGTTCTGGTTTTTGGGCGAAGAGGAGCGGCTCCGAGGGCTAGACGCGGTGCTGGAGGAAGTCAACGGACGCCTACCTGTGGTCTTCGGCTGTTCCGGGATCTCGGTACCGCAGGTGCTGCTCTACGCGCGGGCGGCGCAAAAAGCCGGGGCGGATTCGATTATCGCCATGACGCCAGCGCGCACCGATGCCGCCACGGCAATGGACCTGTACCGGCGCTTAGCTGGGGTGTTCGACGGACCAATCATGGTGCAGAATGCCGATATGTACGCGCCGTTGCGCGGCGAGCAAGTGGCGCAACTGGTCGATGAGATCCCGCAGGTCGAATACGTCAAGGAGGAGCGGCAACCCGGTCCTAAGCACATCGCCGAGGTGGCTGAGATGGTCGGCGACCGAGTCAAGTGCATATTCGGCGGGGCGGCGGGCAAATTTTTACCCGATGAGATGCGCCGCGGTGCCAATGGCAATATGCCCGCCTGCGAGCTAGCCGATGTGTTGGCCAAGATCACCGAGTTGTGGTGGGCCGGGCAGGAGGAGGAGGCACGCACAATGCACCGCCGCCTATTGCCGCTGCTCATTCTCGAAAACCACCCCTTTATGCGCTATATCCTCAAGCGCCGAGGGGTGTTCAGCACGCTGGTAGAACGAGCACCGGCGGGCAAGCTAACGCTGGACGAGGGCGACAAGCGAGAGATAGAAACCCTGCTGGAGACTGTCGCGGGGGATATCGAGTCGTTTCCGATACTACCGGAGCACTAAGTCGCAACGATGAATTATGGACCGCACTATTCTGTTTTATAGCCTTTGCATACTCGGCATTGTGGGCCTACTCAGCGTGCCCACAGCGCGTTCCCTGCTACTGGGGCTCGACACGTCCGCACAAAAGGAAAGTGGACGCACGGAGATCGTCTTGGCCGGCTGGGGCAATACGCAGGAAGTGGCCATGCTCAATCAGCTCATGGCCGATTTTGAAGCTGGCAATCCAGATATAAAGGTCAAGTTCATCCACATCCAGCAGAACTTCAATACCGTGCTGCTGACCATGATGGCTGGGGGGCGCTCGCCCGACATCTTTTACGTGGCACCGGTCACTTTGGGCAACATGTTGTCCAAAGGGGTCCTCCTCGACTTGGAGCCCTATCTGGAAAAAAGCCAACTCGTCGGCGTTGAAGACTTTTTTCCACAAACGGTCGAGCCATACCGCTGGGACGGCAAGCGCTTTGGCCAAGGGCCGATCTACGGGCTGTGCAAAGACTGGTCGCCTGACTTTCTGATTTTCTACAACAAGAACCTATTTGACGAGGCGGATATTCCCCATCCAGACGGCAGTTGGACTCGTGAAGAGTTCGTGGACATTGCCCAGCGCTTGACCAAGCGCGACGAGCAAGGACGCGTCATGCAGTTTGGCGTCTACAATAACGCCAATCCAGAGCAGTGGATCTGGCAGTCGGGCGGGCGCATTTTCTCCGCAGACCGGAGGCACGTGTTGCTCGAAAGCCCAGAAGTAATCGAGGCACTGCAATTTGCCGCTGATCTTTCTACTCGTTGGCACGTGGCACCGGGCTACGCCGAGCAAGCGCAGAGTCCGGTAAACGTGATGTTCGAAACAGGACGCGTGGCCATGTGTTTTTACGGCCAGTGGTTCGTGCCCCAGTTCCGCAAAAACATCAAGAGCTTTGCGTGGGGAGTTACGACGCCTCCGCGCCACAAAGTAGATATTTATCTGTCCGGCGGCATGGTCGGTTATGGCATATACGCCCATACCAAACACCCGCAAGAGGCGTGGCGCTTTATGGAATATCTGGTTGGCCCCCAAGGACAGGAGGCCATTGCCGAGATCGGCTGGAACATTCCCGGCCGCAGAGAAACCGCGTACAGCCCTATTTTCGTAGAAAATCCCAATCTGGATGCGGAGATTACCCAGACTTTTCTCAAGGCTGCGGAGCGTACCGAATTATTTCATCGCAGCCCCTATATCAATCCCGCCGAATACAATCTGCTATTCAATCCAGAGTGGGAATTAGTCATGCTGGGTGAAAAGAGCGTACCCGAGGCCCTAGCAGATGCCGCCAGAAAAATCAACCAAGCCATTCGCGACAATATGGCTCTGCAGAAGACCGAGGTGGACGGATGAAACTAAACCTGCGAGAGCACATAGAAGGATATCTCTTCATATCGCCGTGGATCTTGGGCATGGTGCTCTTTGCCCTCGGGCCGATACTGGCCAGCTTTGGTCTGGCGTTCACGCGCTGGAACCTCTTCACGGAGCCGGAGTACGTGGGATGGGCCAACTTTCAGAAGCTGGCGCACGACCCCCTCTTTTACAAATCAGTGTTTAACACGATCTACTACACGATTTTTGCCGTGCCGCTGGGGCTCGTGCTGGCGCTGGGACTGGCCATGCTAGTCAACCACCGCCTGCGCGGGGTCAATTTTTTTCGCACGGCTTTTTTTCTGCCCAATGTCGTGGCGGGCATCGCCATGCTACTGCTGTGGAAGTGGCTCTTTGATCCCAATTTTGGCTTGATCAACTTGTTCCTCGACTGGACCGGATTGATGGCGGCGTTGGAGTGGATCAGCATTGGCCGGCCTCAGTGGATCTCATCGCGGGCGGGTGCCATGCCGGGCCTAGTCTTTATGAGCATCTGGGGCTTGGGCGGGTCGATGATGATCTTTCTGGCTGGCCTACAGAATATTCCCCGCGAGTTGATCGAAGCGGCGGAACTGGACGGGGCCGGGCCGTGGAAGCGCTTTAGATACGTCACCGTGCCGCTGCTGACCCCGACGATTTTTTTCCTGACGATGGTCGGCGTGATTGGCTCGCTGCAGGTCTTTAACCAAGCCTATGTCATGACCCAAGGCGGGCCGGCGCACGCGACCCTGTTCTACGTCCTGTATCTCTTTCAAACGGCCTTCGAGCGTTTCCAGATGGGCTATGCCTGCGCCATGGCCTTGGTCCTCTTTATCATCACGCTGATCGTCTCGCTCATCCAGTTAGCGATGGGCAAAAAATGGGTGCACTACCAATGAGCAGCGCTTCTGGAGACACCCTGTCGCTGCGACGCCAGCTCATCCTCTACGCCGCGCTGTCCTTTTTGGCGTTTTGGTTTCTGGTGCCTTTTGCCTGGATGCTCATTACCTCGGTCAAGACGCCGGACGAAGTCTTTTCCCGGCTCCTGCCCTCGGTGCTGCGGCTGGCCAACTTCGTGGAGATCTTCAATCAGCCGACGTTGCCCTTCGGGCGCTACTTTCTCAACAGCACGATCATCACGGTTTTTGGCACGGGGGCGAGTCTTTTTACTTCCGCCGTCGTGGCCTATGCCTTTGCCCGCCTGAACTTTTTCGGCCGCGACGTGCTGTTCGTCGCCGTGCTATCGACCATGATGCTGCCCGCGGCGGTGACCATGATCCCAACGTTTGTGCTCTTCCAGAAGCTGGGCTGGGTCGATACATTTCTCCCCTTTTTGGTGCCGGCCTGTACGGGCAACGCCTTCCAGATATTCTTTTTGCGCCAGTTTTTTAAGACCCTACCAATAGATTTGATCGACGCTGCACGCATAGACGGGTGCTCGAACTTGCGCATCTGCCTGTCGATTGCCATGCCACTGGCCAAGCCGACGCTGGCAACGCTGGCCATTCTCAGCTTTCTCAGTCTCTGGAACGACTTTATGGGGCCACTCATCTACCTGCACAGCAACGAGAAGCGCACGCTGGCGCTAGGGCTGAATGCCTTTGCTGGCATGTACGGCACGCAATGGCATCTACTCATGGCCGCTTCTGTAGTCGCGACCGTGCCCATTCTGATGGTCTTTTTTATGGGGCAGCGCTACTTCGAGCGCGGGCTGGTGATGACGGGGATGAAGGGATGACGTGCCTGACAGGCAATTATAGATCGCACCTATTGAACGTTGGATTGCACCAATCAGACTCTATTTTCATCAAGGATAGGTATATATCGTCGTACGCTTCGTCATCGTGCGATGTCCTCGCTTCTCATTCTGCATTTTTAAGCTGCTCCAGAACGTCCATCCCCACCCGCCGACTCCACGCCTCCATCACCCGATGGAATAGAGGACCGGGCTTCCCGTCGCCAATCGGCGTATTGTTGATGCGCGTACACGGTGCCAAGCAATAGGGCGTGCTAGTCAACCAAGCCTCGTCGGCATTAACCGCATCGTAGGGCTGCAAATCCTTTTCGACCCAGCCCAGCCCCAACTCGGGTGCCAATTCCCGCAGCGTCACCAAACTCA
>VXZF01000677.1:0-5156 GCA_009845645.1 Gemmatimonadota bacterium
GGTCCCAACGGTTCCCCTCCAGACAGCCGCGCCATCATCGACATCACCCGCCTCGCGCTCGAACTAGAAGTCGAGTTGCTCAAAAATACCGAGTTGGAAGCCGAGGTGGAATTTGAGCACGGCGGGGCTGGAGCTGCGCTGGAATTGGAGTTTGAAGAATTTGGCGAGTTCGAGCAGGAAATCGAAAAAGGCGGCGAAGTCATCGTCGAGGAGCTGGCCGTCGAGCGAAAATTCAGCGATGCCTTCCGCGTCCGCTTGGGGCATTTCTACGTCGCCGTGGGCCACTTGAGCCATCGCTACCATCCCGCCGATTTTTTCGGCTCCCAGCGCGCGGAAGCTGAGACCTCTATCATCCCGGCCCTCTGGCACGAGACCGGCGTGGAGGTCTCCGGGGCCTACCGGGGCTGGCGCTACCAGCTACAGCTAGTCAACGGCTTGGACGCGACTGGTTTCAGCTCGCAAAACTGGATTGTCGGCGGCCACCAAAAGCGCTTTGAGACGATTCAGGCGACCAATATGGCTTGGGTCGCCCGGCTCGATTATGAGTTCGCGCCGCACTGTGTGCTGGGTATTTCTGGCTATCGCGGCGACAGCGCCGACAACCGCCCCAAGCCCGATATGGAAGGAATTGATGCGCACGTCTCCATCGTCGATGTGCACGGCAGCTTCGACTGGGGGCGGGTCCGCGCGCGCGGGTTATACCTCTATGGATATCTGCAGAACGCCGCCCTCGTCAGCGCCCGCAACCGCACCCTATCGAACAATCTCGACGTCTTGCGCTCGCCAGTGGCCCGAGAGGCGTATGCGGCCTTCGTCGAGGTCGGCTACGACGTCCTACCTTGGCTGGCCGCTCCCTCGCCCAACCGCTTGGACCTGTTCATCCGCTTAGACGCGTACGACAGCATGGCCGCGGTCCCGGACGAGACCTTTGACAATCCGCGCTTTGCGCGCCGGGTCTATACCTTGGGCGCTAACTACAACATGGAAGACACTGTAGTGCTCAAAGCCGATTACGCCATGCGGCGGCTGGGTGCCGCCCGCTTTAACCCTGAAAACACCCTGAGCTTGGGACTGGGATTTCAGTTTTAAAAAAACATTCACTGTGAAACCGGGCACTGGTGGAAGTCGCCTGTGCGCTGGATTTCAATCTTGACGAAAGGGAGCTACTCTTATGAAAACCATACTCTTGCGATTGGGGCTCGGACTAGCCGCTTGCAGTCTGCTGCTAGTTGCCGGCTGCGGCGACGACAGCGACGCGCCCACCGGGCCGGCCGAGGCTGAGTTCGACTTTGGGCCCATCTTGAGCAACTTCACCGACAACGTCGTCATTGCCACGTACGCGGACTTGGACGAGCGGGCCGGCGAACTGCTCGCCGCAATCGAGGCTCTGCGCAGCGATACCACGCCTGAAAACCTCAGCGCTGCTCGCAACGCTTGGGTAGCCACGCGCATCCCCTGGGAAGCCAGCGAGGGATTTCTCTTTGGGCCAGTGGACTTCAACGGCTACGATCCAGCGCTCGACAGTTGGCCGGTCAACCGCACGGACTTGGACGGAGTATTGGCCAGCGACAACGACTTGACGACCGCGTACGTGAACAGTCTGGACGGAACCCTCAAGGGCTTCCACACCATTGAGTACCTGCTCTTTGACGAAGGAGGCAGCAAAACCGCGGCCGATTTCACCGAGCGCGAGTTCGCCTATCTGATCGCCACGACCCAAGATCTAAAGGCTACTACCAGCGACCTGCACACGAGTTGGATCTCCTCCGGTGGCAACTTTGGCCAAAAGGTCCGCAATGCCGGTAGTGGCAGCGACGCGTATCCGTCCGCCCAGTCGGCCGTCCAGGAAATGGTCGGCGGCATGATCGGCATCTGCGACGAGGTGGCCAACGGCAAAATCGCCGACCCCTTCGTCGAGCAAGATACCCGCCTTGTCGAGTCCCAGTTTAGTTTCAACTCTATTGCCGACTTCCAGAACAACCTCCGCAGCGTCCTGCACGTCTATACGGGCGACTACGCGGGCACCGGCCCGGGCTTGGACGAATTCATCCGCCAAGCCGACGCCGACCTCGATCAACGGCTCAAAGAGGAAATCCAAACGGCCATCAACGAGATCGGCCGCATCCAGTACCCCTTCCGCGATGCCATTGCCTCGGATCGGGACCAAATCGAAAAGGCGCAGGCCGCGGTAGCCAAAGTCCAGCAAACCTTGGAAGAAAACATCCTGCCGCTGGTATTAGGTAATTAAACTCGTTGTCACGCCTAAAGGCGCGGTGAAGCTCGCAATGAACATTACCCGTACGTCCATACTTTATATGGGCCTCCTAACTACGCTTACCCACTGCGGCGACGACCGGGGGTTAGATCCGACTCCCGTGCAGGACGACCGCGCCCTGTCCGGCGGGGCAGCGACGGTCTTTGACGCCAGTAGTTTGGCGTTTGAAAATCCCATCCCCTCTTTGGATGGGATGGACCTGGACCGCTTCTTGGCCGGAGACGCGGCCTTTGAACAGGTCTTTGTCACCTCGCCGGCCGAAGTGGGGCACGGTCTAGGGCCGGTTTTCAATCAGACCTCGTGTGTGGGCTGCCACGCCCGCGATGGCCGGGGGCGCGAGGGGTTTGGCGAGGTCTCCCCTTTTATCGGCTCTATGCTCATGCGAGTCAGCCTGCCCGGCACCAATCCCGAAGTGCCCGGGGGTCCGCAGCCCGTACTGGGCTTTGGCGAACAGATCGGGGACCGCGCCGTTTTCGGGGTCGCACCTGAAGCGCGGATCGACGTCACCTACTTTGAGGAGACCCGCCATTTTGCCGACGGTGCAACATACTCCCTGCGCTTTCCGGTTTACGACGTAGTGGAGACCTATCAGCCATTGCCAGCGGATGTCCTGTTCTCGCCGCGCATGGCTCCGCCGGTTTTTGGCCGCGGCCTGCTCGAAGCCATCCCCGAAGAGACTATTTTGGCGCTGGCCGACCCCGGCGACAGCGATGGCGATGGCATATCCGGCCGACCCAATCGGGTGTACAACTTTCGCACGCAACAGACTGAATTGGGCCGCTTTGGCCTCAAGGCCAACAATCCCGACCTATTGCAGCAGGTCGCCGGGGCCTACCAACAGGACATGGGGATCACCAGTCCCTATTTCCCCGAGGAATCTACGATCGGCCAGTCGCAAATGGACGACCACCAAGACGACCCTGAAATCGGCCAAGAGACGCTGGATATCAACACCTTTTACGTGCAAACCCTAGCGGTGCCCGCCCGCCGCAACATCGACGATCCGCAGGCTTTACGCGGCGAAGAAGTCTTTGCGGCGGCCCAGTGTTCGGGGTGCCATATCCCCACCCTGCAGACGGGCCACCACGAGATTGCGGCCCTAGCCAACCAGACCATTCATCCCTACACGGATCTGCTATTGCACGATATGGGAGAAGAGTTGGCCGACGACCGTCCCGATTTTGAGGCCGATGGCCGCGAATGGCGCACGCCGCCGCTGTGGGGCATTGGCCTGACGGCAACGGTCAACGGCATTCCAGCGTACCTGCACGACGGACGGGCGCGCACGCTGATGGAAGCCATCATGTTCCACGGCGGCGAGGCGGAAATAGCGCGGGAATATGTGCGCCAACTAGACCAGAGCGACCGGGACGCGCTCGTGGCCTTTTTGCAGTCGCTGTGATTGCGGGTTTACAGAAAGAAAGACGTAACAAGTTAGTACGACGCTATAACGCATAAATAAAAAGAGGCTATTGGCTGCGCCTGCCAGCACTTCGCCAATAGCCCGTCGAGAACTCAGCACCAATATGCATCCGAACCGGTGTGCACCGGCCCGGGCATATCCGAGCTTTTTTTGTCCTCTATGAGGAACATAATGACTGACACCCATGCGGTCAAAAAATCCGCAACACACAAAAAGACCTCTCCGTCTTGCTTGCATTGGATCTGGAAATTATTGCTGAGCGGCATCTGCCTAGCGCCTATCAGTCTAAGCGCCGCTCAAATCGAAGGCATCATCACGGACGCCGACTCCGAGTGGCCCCTCGCCCACGCCAACGTCGCAGTCTCCACCGGCAAGGCGGGCACCATCACCGATTCGCTAGGGCGCTACGAGTTGAAACTGCCGCCGGGCCGCTACCGGGTCGAGGTCAGCATAATCGGCTACGCCACCCAGAGTCGGCAGATAGAACTACTCGCAGGACAAAACCTGCAACTCGATTTTGCGCTCAAAGTACAAGCCCTGCCCCAAGCGGCCACGCTGATCACGGCGACCGGCAGACCTAAGTCCGCGGCGGCTCTAACCGTGCCGGTGGCAATCGTCCCCCGGGAAGCCATCGAACTGTCCAGCGCAGAGAATGTCGCGGGCCTGCTAGAAGATGTGGCTGGACTCAACGTGCATTCCTCGCTGTATGGCTACCTCGGATCTCCGTCCGGCGTCATGATCCAAGGCATCGATCCCAAGCGCATCCTGATCCTAGTCGATGGCGAGCGGGTGATCGGCGGTCCGGGCGGAGTGATCGATCTGGACAAGCTGCCCGTCAGCAATGTCGAACGAATCGAAGTAGTGAAGGGGCCGCATTCCGCCCTGTACGGCAGCGAGGCCATGGGCGGAGTGGTCCACATCCTCACCCGCTCCCCGCAGGAACGAAGCGGCGACGTCCGGTTCAGCTTGGGGTCTGGAGGCTTGACCGCGCTCGAAGGCCAAGCGGCCCTGACGCGCTCCGACCTCTCCGCCTCCCTCACCGCCTCCAGAACGGCCCTCGAAGCCCTCGATCGCTCCCCAGAGGATCCCGACACCGACATCGACGCCTACACCCAGCGCTTCACTCAGGGCAAACTGCGCTGGGAAGCGCGGCCCAACCTGTTGCTACAAGGCTCAGCGCGCTGGGTCTCGCAAAACGAGGAGGGGGTTTCCAGCCAGTACTTCGCCCCGCTCAATAAGACCTACGTATGGCGCTATCCCGATCAGATGCAGCGGGTAGACCTCGGGGCCGAGGCCGAGTGGCAGTGGGCTGAAGGAAGCACGGCCAATGCCGACGTCTTCCGCACCTATTTCGACAAGCTGAGTAGAGAGGAACTAATCGGCAGCCGCCAAGTGCGGGACCGGTCCACCGACAACGTGCTGACGAAGTACCAACTGCGCACCACCCACCTGTTGCGG
>VXZF01000677.1:5256-7916 GCA_009845645.1 Gemmatimonadota bacterium
GTCCACCGACAACGTGCTGACGAAGTACCAACTGCGCACCACCCACCTGTTGCGGCGCACGCACATCCTCACGACCGGGTTGAAACACACGCGCGAAGAACTCGAAGTCTCGCTCGAACGCACCCTGCCCCTGGGCGAACAACAGCGCACGGTGGAAGTGCCGCCGTCGATCGTAGATGTTGCGGAAGCATACATCCAAGACGACTGGCAGGTGGCGGAAAACACCGGCGTCGTGTGGGGTGCCCGCTATCAGTGGCACTCGCGCTACGGGTTCCATCTGACGCCGAAAGTCTCCTTTGCCCAGCGACTTTCCGAGAGCTTGAGGGTGCGGGCCTCGTACGGCGCTGGATACCGCGCCCCTTCCCTAAAGGAACTCCACTTCGTCTTTGACCACAGCAATCTGGGGTACAAGGTGTTGGGCACTCCTTCGCTGAGTCCGGAACGGACTTGGGGACTGAATGTGGGCGCGGAGTTCGAGCCGGTGGAGGCGTTGGACCTGCGCGTCAATTACTTCCGCAACCGCCTGCGCAACCTCATCCAAACCGTGTTCGATCCCATCCAGAGTTCCGGCGCGGTGGCGATCTATGCGTACGACAACGTGGGGCGTGCCTTGACCCGTGGAATTGAATTCGGCCTGAGTGCCCAGCTCGGCGACTGGCTCGCGGTCAACGGCGGCTACACCTATCTGCGGGCGCGCGATCAAGATGCCCAGCGCGACCTGCCGGGACGGCCGCGCCACGCCCTGCGCGTTCGCGCGAAGTGGAAGACGCTTAGGGAAGGCCGTCTAGAGATCAAGCTGCGCCGCGACAGCGCGGTGTGGGCTGATACCGAGGGGACCCTGCGGTCGCCGGCTGGAGAAGAGTGGGACGTAAACGCGGAGCAGCCGCTGTGGGGTCCCGTTGCCCTGCGATTGGGCATTGAAAACCTCCTCGATAACCGCAGAGACCTAGATAATCCTGGAGACCTGCGCTCACTGAGGGGCCGGACCGTGCGCGGCGGCCTGCGAGTGCAGTTGTGAGGGGAAGCGCGATCATGTTGGCCTTGTGGACCAGTATCAGCAGTTGCGACGGAGGGAACCCCAGTACCGACGGAGAAAATCCCGTCATCCAAATGCCGACTCAAACCGTGAGCTATGCCGACGACATTCAGGCGCTGTTTGACAAGCGCTGCGTGCGCTGCCATCGCAGTTCCGCGCCGGAACACGGCTTTCTGAGTCTCAAGCCGGATAGTTCGTACTACCAACTCATTTCCCGCAGGAGCGTACAGCGGCCGGATCTGCTCATCGTCGAACCCTTTGCACCGGACGCCAGCTACCTGCTGTGGAAAATGGAGAACGACCCGCGCATAGAAGGATATCGCATGCCCATGTTTGCACTCCCCATGCCGGAAGAGGAGATCCAGCTAGTGCGGACGTGGGTTAGCGAAGGCGCGTTTCAACAGTAATTCGACTTCACCATTCACTATCCCAAGGAGGGACATATCATGCAACGCATTCGCTTTACCATCTTTATCACTTTGCTGTCGGCGCTGAGCGCACCGGCCTTCGGCAAATCGACCACCCAGCTCGACAACGGCGATTTCCTCACGGTAATCGACGCCACGGCGGGCGGAGCTTTTTCCACAGAGCCCCACGACTTCACCTATTTCAGCTTTGAGCATCAAGATGTAGTCGTACTCACCGATGCCGAAGCGGCGGAGTCAGCCGAGTGGCACATCGCCTTCAAGCGCAGCAATATCCTGCTCAACGGCGGCATCAGCGGCCCCGGCCGCGTCAGGGGCTTTGATCTCATGGGTGCCGACGACATCGTTTCGGAAGAATCCTTTGACGCGATAACCTCGACGGACATCCCCACTGCCGACGCCTTCATCACCGACGGACCGGCCTACGCCATCAGCGAGTGGTACTCGTACAATTCGTCGTCTCACCGCATCGAGGTCCCCGGCAACGCCTACGAGTTGCGCACCGCCGACGGCCAGTTCGCCAAGTTCGTCGTCGATGCCATAGAAGGAGCCGGCCGCTCGGACGCCGGCCGCATCACCTTCCGTTGGGTCGTCGCCGACGGCACCAACTTGACGGGCGCGGCGCGCACCGCCACCGTGGACGTGAGCGGGGGCGAGGAAGTGTACTTCAGTCTGAGTTCGGGAGAATCGGTCACACCAGCCGATCCAAGCACTTCCACGGACTGGGACCTCCATTTCTCCGGCTACGTCATCCGCCTTAACGGCGGCATCAGCGGCCCCGGCCAAGGCGGCGCATTCCCCGCCTACCAGACCGATCAAACCTTCGAAGACATCGCTGAGGCCATGGGATTCGGATACTTCGCCGACAAATCAGGCTCGGCTTTCAGCAGCGACACCGGCGAGTGGTACAGCTACGACAGCACCACCCACGTCTTATCGACGCGGAATCACGTGTACGTCATCGACACCGGCGAGGGGTTCTACAAGATGCAGCTTATCAGCTATTACCGAGAGGTCGAAGGCTCGCCAGTCTCGGGGTTCATCACCTTCCGCTGGCGTCCGCTCACAGACGAGCCGGGGACCGCTATCCAGTCTTCGAGTTGGGGCCAACTCAAGGCACACATCTGGGACTCAAACTAAAACACTCAACTAAAGGGAGATAACATGACTACCACAGCGCCCGACGTCAGAGGCGATTT
>VXZF01000398.1:0-2601 GCA_009845645.1 Gemmatimonadota bacterium
TGGGGCTACTCGGACCGCGACCAGCGCCACCGCTTCAATGCGTGGGCCTTGGCCGCATTGCCCGGCGGAATGTTGCTCAACCAGCGCCTGAGTTACTATTCGGCGCAGCCGGTCTCCGCATCCTGTGCGGGCGGCCGCTCGACCAACCCGTGGGGCGCAGCCTCCGACCGGATCTGCGACAACGGTAGCATCACGGCGCGCAACACGCTGCGCAAGGACAACGAGTTTTTCTCCTATGACGTGCGCCTATCGCGGCCCATATTAGTGGGCAGCGGCCAACTAGAAGCCATTGTCGAAGTCTTCAACCTGCTCAACACAGACAACTTCCGCGATCCCTCTAGCGTCGGCCTCCTGTTCAATTTCGACGGCACCGTGCAGTCGGGCCTAGGCGATCCGCGCCAAGTGCAGGTCGGCTTGCGCTACGTCTATTGAGCGACGCTGCCAAAGAAGGAAAGGAACATGAACGATCTCAAAATTGTGATCGGTATTTGTATTATCGGTATTTGCATGAATAGCTATGCAGAGTCAAATGATGCGCCATCCCATCCAGAGCAGGTAGAGTGGGGCTACGGAACAGAGAATGGACCGGACGTTTGGAGCCAGCTCAGCCCAGAGTATGTCCTTTGTGCTGAGGGGACGCGCCAATCTCCGATCGACCTTGTAAATCCCACGGCGGTAACGCTCCCTGCTATACTCTTCAACTACCAGCCAACAGATCTGAATATCCGCAATAACGGCCACACCATTGAAGTAGCTTCTACTAAGGAAAACTGGATTGAGCTTGATGGTACAAAACACGAACTCCTGCAATTCCATTTCCACGCGCCGAGCGAACATACGATAGCCGACAAATCATTTGACATGGAGATGCACCTCGTTCACAAAAGTAAAGACGGCACGCTAGCTGTCATTGGGGTGCTAATTGAGCGCGGTAGCAATCATGGCGCATTTGATTCCCTCTTGGCACATTTGCCAAACACCCCGGGCGAAGTGCAACGCATTGAGCATATTACCATTAATGCCGACGATTTATTGCCGAGTGCGCGGAACACCTATCGATACGATGGTTCGCTGACTACCCCGCCTTGTTCGGAAGGAGTCAAGTGGCTTGTGCTGACAACACCGATTGAGCTATCTGAAGTGCAACTCACTGCATTTACAGCCATTGTCCATAACAACAATCGGCCAGTACAGCCGCTGAATGGGCGCAAACTTTTCGTGGATGTTGGAGAAAATCATTGAGAAGTTATCTTCTATCGCTTAGGGTCTGATCGCATCTAAACGCCTGCTAGTCACGAAGGAGTCCGCATCTTGAGCGATGCGGAACTACTGGCCAAACAGACAGTCTCATCCTCACCACGACACTTTCCGAGAAATTGTATGAAACCCAACACTCGACCGAATTCGCTCCGCCCATTGCGGCGCTGGATCCCGCTAGTGGCGATCCTGTTAGCGATTGCCCCCACCCAACTACACGCCGGCGCTTGGACGCAGTCACCGGGCGGTATGTACTTCAAGATCGCCGGACTTTCCTTCCGCTCCCAAGACTATCTGGACGCCACCGGCGACCGGCGGGAGCGAGTGGCAAAACCCAGCATAGAAGAGTTGAGCGACGAGAGTCTATCGGCTTACCTAGAATATGGTTTGTGGGAACGCCTGACCTTGGTGGCCACCCTGCCCTATAAGCGCTTGGTGTACAAGAATACCGAGGTGAAGGTATTCAACAGAAGCGACGGCCCCGATACCACCATAACTCGCATACACCCCGACGAAATCAACTCGGGCCTAGCCGACTTGGAACTGCGTCTGCGCTGGCGCTTGCTCCGCAACCCAGCGGTAGTCTCCCTAGCGCTAGGAGGCAAATTCCCTTTAGGCTACGACATGGATCAAGACAGCATTGGCTCCCTCAGCGCGGGCGGGCTTGGCTTGGGGCCGAGTCCAGTGGATGGCGTCGCAGGTGCAGACAACAAGGTTCCCTTGGGTACAGGCGAGAGGGACGTCGACATGCGCCTGTTGGTAGGCAAATCACTGTACCCACTCCCAGGCTACTTGACGAGCACGGTCGGCTATCGCAAGCGGGGTGGGGCTTTCAGCGATGAATTCTTCTATGGCTTCGAGGCCGGCGTCACCTATAAACGCCTGCTAGTCAAAGGCGTGGTCGAAGGAATGCGCACCATGGGCGATTGCGGCGCCATGGGACAAGGCGGTCTCGTCGGCGATCAAGACATCCTCAAGCTGGCTCCAGGATTGATCTGGTCTCTCAGTAAACACTTCGAAATCGGCGTCGATTTGTTCCACATCGCGGCGGGCTGCAATACCGCAGTGGGCACAACCTACGCCGCAGGACTGGCTTTCAAGCGCTAAAAAATCGCGGCGGCAGAGCCAATCTGTTATATTTTGGTCGTACCGCCATTGAAAGGAGGCTGTGATGCCGCGCAAAAAATGGGAGATTCCCGAGCGTCAGGCCACCGACGAAGATGTCTATCTCAACCGTCGCAAGTTCATCAGACGAGCTGGCTTGGGCACCATCGGTCTGCTGGCCGGATGCATCCCCGAAAAGCTCCTCAATCCAGCAACGCTCGTCGATCCAACAAAATATCT
>VXZF01000398.1:2701-7903 GCA_009845645.1 Gemmatimonadota bacterium
GCATCCCCGAAAAGCTCCTCAATCCAGCAACGCTCGTCGATCCAACAAAATATCTCGGTCCCACGATTATCGAGCCAATCCCACCATCAGAGTGGTATCCGGCCCCCACAAACGATGAGTTTTCCACGCTCGACCGGCCGCTCACCGACGAGGCCGTGGCAGCCAAGTACAACAACTTCTATGAATTCTCCACCTCCAAGGATGTGTGGCGCTTCATAGACAATTTTGAGCCTGCCCCTTGGACGGTGGAAATAAGCGGCCTAGTGCCAGAGCCCAAGACCTACGATATCGACTACCTAATAGGCATCATGGACCTAGAAGAGCGCCTCTACCGCCACCGCTGCGTCGAGGCTTGGTCCATGGCCATCCCGTGGACGGGCTTTCCCATGCGGGACCTCATCGACTTGGTCCAACCGCTGTCATCGGCCCGCTACGTGCGCATGATCTCCTTCTTCAATCCCGAGGTGGCCCCAGTACAATGGGATCGATCCGATTGGCCTTGGCCCTATACCGAGGGCCTGACCATGGCCGAAGCGACCAATGAGTTGACTCTGTTGGTGACGGGCGTCTACGGCCACGAAATGCCCAAGCAACACGGCGCTCCCCTGCGCCTAGTGACGCCCTGGAAATACGGCTATAAGGGCCTCAAATCGATCACCAAAATCGAATTCACCAGCGAACAGCCGGCGACGTTTTGGAATACCCTAGCGCCCCACGAGTACGGCTTTATCTCCAACGTCGAGCCCCAAGTCCCCCATCCCCGCTGGTCGCAAGCCAGAGAGCGCTTCATCACCACCGATTCGAACCCAACCGAACTACGCGATACCCTCCCCTACAACGGCTACGCAGAGTACGTCGCCCATTTGTACGAGTGATCCTGCAAAGGAAACCCCTTATGCGCCAGTTCCTGTCGTCTGTCCTCTTACTCTGCCTGCTCGTCGCGCCGCTCGCCGCTCAGCAAGAGGCGTTGCACGGCACTTGGGAGGGCACTATCGTCGATGAGCAAATCGGCGAGATTGCAATTCGCCTGACCTTCGAGGAAGATGGAACCTTTGAGATCAACCAAGTCATTCAGGTGAAAGACGATTTCCTAGCCGCTGTTCAAGTCCCAGAGCCTCCCACCATGGAGACAATCTCCGCCCACGGCACCGGCACTTATGGCATCTTGGGCGACAACCTCGTGATCTATATAACCGCATTAGATATTTCCGTTGACGGTGAAAGCTTCGTCGAATTCTTCACCCAAGTAGCTCGCGACTTTGCCCGGTACGTAGCCGACTCACACGAAATCCCCGCAGAAAACTACCCGGCCTTTGAACAGGAATTCATCGACGCGTTTTTCGCTGAACTCGCTAAGGTGCAATTCCTCGCCATACTCAATGAGTGGGGGGTTAGTGAGTATGCCATTGAGGGGGATACCTTGCTTCTCACGACCACGCGGGAGACCGGGGTCACGATCTGGGAACTCCACCCCGTTGATGATTCCAGTGCGGTCGCCGAAACCACCTGGGGTAGCGTGAAAGCAACTTGGCGTCGGTAAATTCTCTTGGAATCGCTCAGCCTCTTATAATATTACTCATACCAGCCATTCGATGTGCTGCGGATTCGACTTTGACCTTCTCGGCGGGGCTTCCCCGCCGTTTTTATATATACTTCCCTCAGTATCCTCCAACTATCGCAGAAAAAAGTAGGCACCGATGGAACGGCTGATCAGCCTATTTGGGCTTGTGGTGATGATCGCCCTAGTCTTCGCCATGAGCGCCGACCGCCGCAAAGTAGATCGCCGCTTGGTAGTAGCTGGCGTGGGACTGCAATTTCTCCTCGCCCTGCTCGTTCTCAAGACCGGACCCGGACAGGCGCTTTTTAGTTATATCGGCGCTTTTTTCACTGCCTTGCTCAACTACGTCGATGCTGGCTCTAGCTTTGTCTTTGGCGACGCATTCGGCGAGCATTTCTTCGCGTTCAAGGTACTGCCGACCATTATCTTCTTTGCCGCCCTGATGGGAGTACTCTATCACTTGGGCCTAGTCCAGTACGTGGTGGTGGCTTTCGCTTGGATCATGCAGCGCACCCTGCGCACCTCGGGCGCGGAAAGCCTAGCCGCGGCGGCCAATGTCTTCGTCGGCCAGACTGAGGCTCCACTGGTAGTGCGCCCGTACGTGGCCAGCATGACCCGGTCGGAATTGATGGCCTTGATGGTAGGCGGCTTCGCCACTATTGCCGGAGGCGTATTGGCCGCCTTCGTAGGTCTGGGAATTGACGCCGGTCACTTGGTAGCTGCCTCGGTGATCTCGGCTCCGGCGGCGCTATTGGTGGCCAAGGTGATGCAGCCCGAGGTAGAAGAGTCCAAAACGCTAGGGCGGGTATCGATTGAGGTAGAGCGCACGGCCACCAATGTGGTGGAAGCCGCGGCCAACGGCACCTTGGACGGCTTGCGGCTGGCCCTGAACGTGGCCGCCATGCTCATTGCGGCGCTGGGGTTGATCGCCTTAGTAGATGGGGCACTGGGCCTGTTGGGCCAAGGCGTGGGCTACATGCTAGGTATGGAGGGTCTAGAGTGGTCTTTGTCCGCGGCGCTGGGTTATTTGTTTGCGCCCTTTGCCTGGTTGATGGGCATTGAGGCCAAAGATTGTTTGCTGGCTGGCGAGTTATTGGGCAAGAAAATGGTGGCCAACGAATTTGTCTCGTACGTCCAATTGAGCCAGTGGATCCAGCCCGGCTCGGGCGTAGAGCTAAGCCAGCGCTCGGTGATCATCCTGACCTATGCCCTGTGTGGTTTTGCCAACTTCAGTAGCATTGGCATCCAGATCGGCGGCATCGGCGGCATTGCCCCCGAGCGGCGGCGCGAATTGGCGCGGTTGGGTTTTCGCGCCATGCTAGGCGGCTCCCTAGCCTGCTTTATGACCGCCTGTGTGGCCGGTATCCTGCTGTAGAAGGTCGTCATTTCGGTTTGACCAAGGTTTCAGTGCTACTTATGTTGCAACAGCCATTTGCGTTCCTAGTCCATTTTTGGCTGAAAAGAGGAAATCCGATGCGCAAATACATGTTTCGCTCAACGTACACGCAGGCCGGGCTTGCCGGTTTGCTGAAGGAAGGCGGCACGCGGCGGCGGGAGGCATTAACCCAAACGATTGAGGGGATGGGTGGCAGTGTGGAAGCGCTTTACTACGCCTTCGGAGAACCGGATCTCTATATAATTGCCGATCTGCCCGACGACGCAACGGCCGCGGCCGTGTCCATGGTCATTGGCAACGCCGGCGCGCTCGACATTAGCGTTACCGTGCTAGTCACGCCGGAAACCATAGACGAAGCCATCGGCAAAAGCGTCCCCTACCGGCCCCCGGGATCTTGATACGCCGATCATCCCTTGTTAGTCCACACATTATTGATCCTCATCGCTGTTGCCTCCCAAGGCGAGGAATGGCCCAATTACGCGGCCGACGCCAAGAGCAGCAAATACGCGCCCCTGTCCCAGATTGACGGCGACAACTTCGCCCAGTTGCGGGAAATTTGGCGCTACACGGCCCCCGACAAGAGAATCGCCGAGCGTCAGTACATGTGGACTGGTACCAACAAGGGCACTCCCCTGATGGTCAATGGCGTGCTCTACTACGGATCGCCTTTCAACATCCTCTGTGCGGTCGATCCCACAAGCGGCGAAGAATTGTGGACCTTTGATCCGAAGGTATGGGAGAACTACGAAGGTTTTACGGGCATTCTGCGCGGCATCGCCTACTGGCAAAGTGGCGACAAGAAGCGCATCTTCTACGCCACCTCCACCGACCGTCTCTACTCAATCGACATTGAGACCGGCCAGCCCGACCCAAAATTCGGCGAGGGCGGCTTCGCCGATTTAAGCAAGGGACTGCGCCGCGACATCGATCGCAGGCGCTACTGTGTTACCTCGGCACCTATCGTCTGCCGCAACGTAGTGGTAGTGGGTTCAGGCATCGAAGATTGGCACGGCAAGTCTCCCCCCAAATACTCCACCCCCGGCGACGTGCGCGGCTTCGACGCCCACACCGGCGAACAGGTGTGGATCTTCCAGACGGTGCCGCAGGAAGGCGAGTACGGCAACGACACCTGGGAAAACGACGCGTGGCAGACTTATGGCCAAGCCAATGTGTGGTCCGCGATGAGCGCCGACGACGAGTTAGGCTACGTGTATCTACCCGTCAGCAGCACCACCCACAACCACTACGGTGGCGAGCGCCCCGGTGCCAATCTCTTCAGCCAGACGCTGGTCTGCCTCAAGGCGGCAACCGGCGAGCGCGTCTGGCACTACCAGTTCATCCACCACGGCCTGTGGAACTACGACCCGCCAGCACCGCCGGTCTTGGCCGATATAGAAGTACAAGGCAAAGCGATCAAGGCCCTAGCTTTGGTGAGCAAACAGGCCTTCTGCTACGTATTAGACCGCACGACCGGCGAGCCGGTCTGGCCGATCAACGAGCACGAGGTACCCCAGTCAAAAACCCCGGGCGAGCAAAGCTGGCCGACTCAGCCCTTCCCCAGCAAGCCCGCGCCCTACGACCGTCAGGGTCTACAGGAAGACGACCTGATCGACTTCACGCCCGAGCTGCGAGGAAAGGCACTGGCGATTCTGCAAAGATACGATCACGGCCCGCTGTTCACCCCACCCAGCGAAAAGGGCACGCTGGTATTGCCTGGGGGCTTGGGCGGCTCAGATTGGAGCGGCGCAGCACTGGTGCCCGAAAAAAACGTGCTCTACGTGCCTTCGCGCACCGACGCCGATATCGTGTGGCTGGAAAAGGTGAGGAACCCGCGCGCCTTTTCGGCCTACGCATCCTTCAAGAGAAGTGCCGAATACGTCAATGGCCTACCGTTGACCAAGCCTCCCTATGGACGGATCACTGCCATCGACTTGGACACCGGCGAGCACGTCTGGATGAGCCCAGTGGGTCAAGGCCCCGTCAACCACAGGGCCCTGCGCAATCTCGACCTACCCGCTATGGGCTGGTTCCACTACAACTTTATACTCGCCACCGAGACCGTGCTGGTGGTGGTCTCGCAGCAGCCCGACTGGTGGGGCGACCTCCGCGACGACGACTTTGTCGAACAAACGCCCTATCTGCGTGCCTTTGACCTAGATACAGGCGCAGTGCTAGCCGAGCTAGAATTTCCCGGCAACCCCCACGGCAGTCCCATCAGCTATATGGCCAACGGGCGTCAGTACATCGT
>VXZF01000005.1 GCA_009845645.1 Gemmatimonadota bacterium
AAGGAATTTAGAAGCTGTCTGAGAATCTCGGATGCTGCGTTGGGAATTGAATTGCCAAATAGCTTGTTAGCGTCGCAGAAGACTGTCAGGCACGGCTTCGCGCAGATGCGCTTCGTCGATCTTGATCTGGGCGGCGTACTTTTCGCGCAATTTCTCCAGCAAGGCTTGCAGATGCCAGTGCTCCCGCTCGCGGCGCAGCAGGGCAGCAGCCCGCCTCTGAACCTGTTCATAAGGTTCGATGGAGGCCTCCTCATGGTCGAGAACGCGAAAGAGGGAAAAGCCTCCCTCGACGGCTACAGGTCCGATGAGTTCGCCTTCGGGTGCATTCTCGATCGCCGCCATCAGCTTGGGATAGACGGCCTTTTCCAGCGGGTGGAAGTGAAATCGATTGGCCTTCTCAATAGCGTCCGAGCGCAGGCTTTCGCCCACTAGGTCGGCAAAGGGAGTACCACCTTCTAACAGCGCTCTCTTTTCTTTGGCTTCGTCGGCACTGGGCAGGAGCAGTTCCTCAACCCATACCGCAGGCTCGTGGCTAAATATGTCGGGATGGTCGTCGTAGTAGCGACGCACGTCCTCCTCGGATATGTCTATATCTTGGATTATAGCCTCTTTGAGACCATCGAGTAAGGCTTCTTCTTCTTTTATTTTTTCTAGCTGCTGGATTGAGGGTTTTTGGTAGTAATCCGCCCGCCGTGCTGCTTCTTTGATGAGGAAGGGATTCAGGACGATGCGCTTGAGCGTGGAGGCTGCTTGCGCGCTGTCGGCAAATCCAGAGCCGATGTTTTGTTCCTGCAGGACTTTCACCGCTGCTGCCACGGTGATCTCGCCCTCGTCAAAAGTATATAGGGGAAGCGATTCCGCGGTCAGTGGGGAGAGATCCTGCCGCTGGTAGGCGCTTACTAGCGGCAGGAGGGCCTCTTCGCGCAGCCACACCTCAAATGCGTTATGAAGCAGTTCGAGGTGTTCCCTTGTAGCTTGGGCAGATCGCTCGGCAAAGAGCTGCCTGCTGATGGAGTCCCGATACTTGTCGTAGGAAGCGGGCCGCTCTTCGGTGAAGCGCACGATGTTCCAGTACTTGCCCGTGTACATGGGTTCCGAGATTGCGCCGAGAGGGAGGGTGCGGAAAACCTCTGGTGGGATGTGGATCCGCGGTGCCATATCGCGCCCTATGAAACCCAGTTCGCCGCCTTGGCGGGCCGAGCGCGCATCTATGGAGTAGGCAGCAGCTACTTCTGCAAAGGGCTGTCCGGCGCGCAATAGGGTCAAAACCGAATCCGCCTCACTCTGGCTCTCCACCAGTATGCCGCTGACTTTGCGCTCTAGGCCATACCCCTCATCGTCGAAATAGGCGCGAATCTCGTCTGCGGAAATTGCGATTGCATCCGTGATTTCGCGGGCTCGATAGAGGGCGCTGACTCGGTTGTCGATTGCGTCCTGCACGGTTGAACGCACGGCCTGCGTGGTATCGATCCCGCGGGAACGGGCTTCTAGCAGCAACAAACGGGCGTCGATCATGGTCTGCAGATAGTGCCGACGGGCTTGGTCGGCGGTCTGTGTAGGAGGTCTGCGCCCCGACCATTCGGCGACAAAACTCTGTAGCGCAGCGGCGGTGATTTGGTGTGGTCCTACTTCTGCTACGGGCCGTTCCGACAAGAGGTCGCAGCCATTTGCGATGCCCAAGCAGGCGATCCACAGGCAGCGCACTATTCGTTGGAGTAGGATCATCGAACGGGTTTTCGCGAGATGTGCGGGATGGTCGATAACTTGGTTTTACTGCGAATCTTTCTTCTTGCCGTGGTGATCTTTTTGCAAAAAGGCGTTGGTCCAAGCGCTGGTGCCCTGTAAGGCCGCGTCCTTGATAACGGCTGCGTCGCCGAGCATTTGTTCCTCTTCGCCATAGGCTTTGAGGCGGTCGTACGCACGTGCCCAAATGCAGTCCTTATCGCCGACTTCGCACTTACCTTGGCGCGTGCCACCGCAGGGGCCGTTGCGTTGGTTTTTGACGCACTGCGATTCCGGGCACAAGTAGGCGATATCCGGCAGCGAGCAATCACCGCAGTCGCGGCAGTCAAAAGCAGCGATCTTGAGCGCGTGCTCGGCCGCGTGAAAGAGCTTGGCGGCCTTGGGGTGCTCGGTTAGAGCGCGGGCGAGATGAGCACCGGTGCGAAAACCCGCGCTCTCGGGCGCAAATACTTGATCGTGGATGCGGCGGTTTAACTTGTAGCTCAGTGGTAGGCGGCCGCGTGCTTGGCGAAGGGCGGCTTGCTCCTTGGAGGCGAGGTACGCGCGGTTGATAGTAGTAGAACTGAGACCGGTGTCGCCTTGGGGTTCAAAAAAGTAGAATTCGTCGGCAAAGGAGAAGCAGAGTTCCACGGCAAAATCGCGCCAATCGTCTTCCGAGTAGGTCGCTGCGAGAGCGAGGATTTTTTCGTAGTCGCCGTATTGCAAGTGCCCGCCGAGATAAGCTCCTCGGTAGCCGAGGCCCTTGGCGATGGCGCACTGCTTGGCGGCCAGTTCCAAGAAGAACGCCCGGCCCTTGTCGTTGGCTTGGGCTTGCTTTTCGACGACGGCCATCAGCTCGTCGGTGACTTCAACTCCGGGAATGTGGCCCTTGTGGAAGAAGCGCGCCGCCGGCCGCGAGAGCACGTACACATTGGCGATGACTGGGACATCGAGACCGCACAAGGCCATGTATTTGAGCAACTCGTCCTGCTTGCGCGCATCGTAGCCGATCTGGCTGATGACAAAAGCCGCGCCAACGTGGATTTTTTTGGCCAGCTTGAAGTATTGGGGCATGACCTCGCGCTCGTAGCGCTTGTGGTTGTTGACTACGGCCCCTAGATAAAAATCTGTGGCCTCCATGCGCTGAGTCCGCTTGCCCTTTTTCATTTTCAGGCCAGCGTTCATAGCGGCGAACATTTCGAGCAGGCCGACTGAATCGAGATCGAAGACTCCGCCGGCCGTGCCTTGATAGCCGCTGATGGGGTAGTCTCCAGACAGAGCGAGGATGTTGTTGAAGCCCTCGCTGGCAAGTTGCCAAGCGCGGCCTTGCAGCGCGTTGCGGTTCCAGTCCTTGCAGGAGAGGTGGATGATGACGTCTTGCCCGCGCGAGATCAGGTCTGTGCCGAGAGTGTCCGGGTTGATCATGGCGTTGCCCCCGGGATTGTCGGTGATGCTCAGAGCGTGGAATTGCGGGTGCTCGGCGAGGCGGCGGGCGAGGGCGAGGACCTTGCGGCCATCGCGCTCGGTGATTAAGCCCCGCGAGGTCACCAACTCGACGATGTGGACGAAGGTGTCGGTGGTTTCGAGCAGATGGCGCAGGGGTTTCTTCTGCCAGGCACCCGAGTAGCGGGCGGGTGGATGGAGCGCGGTCAGCGACATAGCTAAAGTGCGGCGGGCATGGGTTTGAATTGGCAGCCCTCGACGAAGAGTTCAAAAAAGTCGGGGGTCGTCTCCAGTTCGACGTGCTCAATGCGCTTGGCCAGCGCTTCGATGCGGGCGCGTTTGCTGGCCGAAAGGAGTACTTCGCGCGCCCCTTGGACGGCCGCATTGCCCACCTTGGCGATGCGGGCTGTGGGCACGGGGGCCAAGAAGCCGATGTCGATGGCGGCTTGGACATCGACGTAGTTGGCAAAGCCGCCGGCGAGGTAGAGCTGTTGCACGTCGCCCGGGTTCAGGCCCAAGGTCCGCAAGACGATGTACTGGCCGCAGAAATTGGCAGCTTTGGCTTGGGCGAGGTTGGAAGCGTCGAGGCGAGAGAAGGTGATGCCGCGCTCGGGGACTAGCTCAAACTGGCGCTTTTTGTCGGCGAAGACGCCTTTGGGCGTCATTAAATCGTGACGACTCAATTCGGCGAGGAGGTCGATTAGCCCAGAGCCGCACAGTCCCGCCGGCGCAGTGTCGCCGATGGTTGCCCACTGCCAGCGCGCGCCGTCCCAGCGGATGGATTCAATGGCTCCATCGCAGCCGGGCATCCCATAGGTGATGCCGCCGCCCTCAAAGGCCGGGCCGGCCGGGCAAGAGGCCGCGACGAGACGGCCTTGGTGCGCGACGACGACTTCGGTATTGGTGCCCACATCGACCAGCATCGCGCTCTCGCTGGAAAGGTCCATATCAACGGCGACTAAGTCGGCGGCTACATCTGCGCCGACGTGGCTGGCGATTAGCGGAAGCGAATACGCGCGCGCTTTGGGATTGGCCTTTAGGCCGAGGCGGCGGGTCTTCTCGACGAGGCTGGTCGCGGTGCGTTCGCCACTTAGATATTCGTGCTCAATGCGCGATTTGTAGGGCTTTTGGCCGATGCTCTGCACGTCGAGGCGGAAGAGGATATCGCGCATGGTCGAGTTGCCAGCGACCACGATCTCGTAAATTTCCTGCCGCACAAAGCCGCCGCGCCGGCACAGATCCGCGATCTCGTGGTTGAGCGCCTTGACCAAGGCTTGGCGCAGTTCGCCGGGGTGTTGCCCGTCGTAGGAAATGCGGTGCATGATGTCGCTGCCGCCAAAGCGCTGCGGGTTTTCAAACGCGCTCAAATGCACGCTCTCGCCCGTCTCCAGATCGATTAAGTCGAGGACAATGGTGGTGGTGCCCAAGTCGATGGCCAGGCCGTAGAGGTGGCCGCGGTATTGGTCGATTTCCTCGTCGCCGTAGTAGATGGCTTGCCCGCGCCGCTGGACTACGGGGTCGATCTCGGCGGGGCGATCCACGGTCTGGGTCAGTATCCGGGGCGTGCGAAAAAGTGGTGCAAACTCGATATCGACATCCGCGTCTTCGACTTTGGCTTGGCAGGCGAGCCGGAACTCATCACCGAGGAAGTCCTCGGCCGGCGTGGGTGCGCTCAGGGCTTGTGCGCCGCTCGTGACCTCGACGATGCACTCGTGGCAGTGGCCAGTGCGCCCGCAGGAGGTGGGCACGCGAGCACCGAGCTGATCCGCGTAGTCGAAGAGGGTGCCGCCGGTGGACAGTGGGTAGGAGGTGCCGTCGCAGCGGATTTGTCCGCGGCCGGGTGTGGCTGGGCGTTGGTCCGTCTCCCACGCCGAGCGGTAGTCGAGCTGGTCATCGCTGCCGCACTGGAACAGCCCGCCCGGCTCTTTTGGCTTGCGCTGGTTGCGGCAGCCGAAGTGGGCGGTGCATTGGTCGAAGCGGTTCTTGTACGGGCAGCGGAAGGTCGCCTGCACGTCGGCATGGGTGGCGATGCCCGCGAGGATGCCCGACAGGCGGTCGAGGCTCTTTTGGTACTCTTGGGGGTCGATTTGGGTCATGGCGTCGGGCGCGTTACTCGTCCTCAGTTTCGCTCAGCAAGTCCTTGGCCAAGGCCACGCAGGCGAGGGCGTCCTTGCCGTAGCCATCGGCACCCATGTCGTCGGCAAATTCCTGGGTTACGGGTGCGCCGCCGACCATGATTTTGACGTCGTCGCGCAAGTCAGCGTCGATGAAGGCCTCGATGGTCTTGCCCATGTTCGGCATGGTGGTGGTCAACAGAGCCGACATGCCCAAGAGGGGAGCTTCGTGCTCTTCGACGGCATCGATAAAATCGTCTTCGGAGGTATCCACGCCTAGGTCGTGGACGACGAAGCCGGCCCCGCGCAGCATCATAATGCACAAGTTTTTGCCGATGTCGTGGAGGTCGCCCTTGACCGTGCCCATAATCACAATGCCGATGGGATCCACGCCCGAGGCCGAGAGAATAGGCTCGATGTGGGTCATGCCAGCCTTCATGGCGCGGGCACAAGCCAACACTTCGGGGACGAAGATGAAATTTTCGCGGAATTTGATGCCGACGATGGCCATGCCGGCGATCAGCCCGTCGTCCATGACTTCGAGGGCCTCTACGCCGCCGGCAATGGCTTGGCCGGTCAACTCGTCGACCGTTAGGTGGTCGCCGTCGATGAGGGCGGCGGCGATGTTCTGCATCTGCTCGCTGGCTTGGGCAAAGATGCCAATGATGCGCTCGCGCTCTTCGTCGCGCTCGATGAACTCTTCGATCTCGTCGCGGATAAATTCGTTGGCGATATCGGTAATGTCTGCCATAGGATCTCTTCTTTTAGTTGCGCGCTTGGTCGCGGTGCCACTCTTGTACCGTGCGGGGAATGGCCTTGAGGTTTTCGATGGAAGTCTGCAAGGGGATGGCGCACTCTGGGCCGATGAGCTGGACGCCGGCTTCGAGGTTGCGCACGACTTCGGCACCGACGACTTCTGGCCCTTTAGAAAAAAGGGTTTCGGGGTTGTTGATGTTGCCTACTAATGAGATGCGGTCGCGCACGATTTGGGTGGATTCTTCGGGCGTGTTCTTGGAATCGAAGTGGAAGGCCGCCATGCCGGTTTGGGCGATGTACTCCATGCGGTCAACCGTGCGGCCGCAGATGTGGAGGATGATGGGCACCGAAAGCCGCTCGGCAAACTCAATGTGCAAGTCGCGCAGATAGCGCTCGTAGTACTCGCCGCTGACGAGGTCGCCGGTGGCGTGGTCGGGCAGAGTCAGGGCGTCGGCACCGGCCTCAATCTGCGCCTGCCCGAACTCAATGGTGATCTCTTTCATGCGGTCGAGGCAGAGCTTGGTTTTGCCGGGGTCGTCGAGCGACAGCAGCAGAAAAGGCTCGACTCCGAAGCAGTGGTAGCCCAGCGACCAAGGCCCCATGGTCTTGCCGACGATGGCGACTTCGTCGCCGTATTCCCTGCGCAGAATCTTGATCGCCTCGGTGACGCAGGCCGTGTCGGGGTGGGTGCAGAGGTCGGCGGGGATTTTGATGTCGTCTGGCTCGTGCCAGATCGGTTCGCTCATGCGGACCGTGGGCCAGTTGTCCTTTTGCTCCCACTGGATTTTGCACCCGAGGGCCGAGGACTCTTGGATGATGGTGAAGACCGGCATGATGGTGTCAAAACCCAGTTCGGTGTAGCCAGTGGCGGCCAGCCGCGCCATGAGTTCGGGCTCGCGGTTGGCCGCGGGAAAGGGGGCATCGACGAGATCCATCAGTTCGACGGTGGCCACCGAGGTCGGGTTGCAGAGCGGGGTGCGGTCCACAGGCTCGCGGGCAAGAGCGGCGAGGACGCGCTCGCGGCTGGTCATCGAAGAAGGCATGATAGACTCCTTTATTCCTGGGAACTGGGGGCTGAGAGTACGCCACGGCTGGCCATGGCTTCGGCCTCGCGCACGGCGGCGCGCACGTTGGGGGCGCGGACGAGCAACAGGCCGATTAGGGCATCGTGGGAGTGGCCGCAGCCGAAGCGGACTTGGTTGGGTTGGTCGGCGACTTCTTCCATTTCACCGAGGCGGATTAGGCCGCGGGCGATGGTGGTGACGCGGCGATCCACACCGGGAGCCTGTTCGGTGGCGCGGACCTCGTACAAGCCCTGACCGAGGCTGGCGACGGCGATGGTGGCGTTGGCTTTTTTATCGAAAATGTGCAGTGGACGCGGCTCTATGGGTTGCTCCGGTGGCAGCTTGCAAGCCTCTAGGAAGAGTCGTTTGACCGCGAGCAGATGCGCGTGGCCGCAGGGGAAGCGGAGCAGGCCGTTGCTGGTTTGGTCCATGCCTCCGAGCACCTGCATGGCGCGGGCGACTCCGGCGACGCGCTCGGCGGCTCCGGGGAGATGGCTGTAGGTGTGGACTTGATAGTAGGGAGGGCCATCGGGGCAATAGAGCGCAATGGAAATGTCGTCGAAGTGGGGATCCATGGAGACCAATTCGACGCGCGAGCCAAGGTCCAAAGTTTGTGCCATTTGCATTTCCTCTTGACAGCGAAGCGCGGGATTGAGTACTGTTTTAGAAAATAGCTAATGGTCTGACCATCGGCAAATTTTTATTTTTTTCCGGATTTGACACTAGGCTACTTATTATGAAAAAAGCCACGGCTCAGATTGACGATGCCATGCGCCCGGTGCAGCGCACGTCCGTAAGCGTC
>VXZF01000511.1 GCA_009845645.1 Gemmatimonadota bacterium
TTGGTCATTTACTGCTCAAGTGGGAATTGCTGACCTCTAAGATACTTCTGCCCTACCCTACCGCTTGGGATTTCTATTTTACCCGACGTAAGCCATGCTTCGTGCTCTTCCATCTCAAGAATGGAGCAAAACTTGGAGGATTCTATAACACAGAGTCATATGCTACCTCATATCCTCGTGAAGGCGATATTTATGTCCAGACAATATACCCGGTTGACGAAAATGGAGAGTTTGGAGATCCTATTGAAGATTCAGCGGGTGCGATAATACGCAAGGATCAGTATGAACTAGTAGAGTTTTTCTCGATCCCAGAAGGAGAAAATAATGAGCCAGAAGACCAATAGCAGTTCAAAAGGAACCCAATCATCAGGCTTCGAGAAGACCGCAGGTTATCGCCCTACAAGGGATGGATACCAGCCTGTTAGCCAAGCTAAATCAACGACGTCTTCACCCAAGCCTCCTAAAGGTGGGAGTGGGCTATCAAACACACCTAAAAACAAGAGTGGTGTGTCTAAGAACGGCTCCTAATCGTCTAGTGCTATAGCCCAGATATTCTCTGGCGTCTTTTCCACGGTCATCCTGTCTCTAGTTAGTCAGCCGCGCAGGGCCTGTCGGAGGCCAAAAGCGCGTTTGACCCACCCACTCTTGTATCCCTCCACCGCGTAGTACGGCACGAGGTCGCAGCCGAAGCCGCGCTTGAAAAAGGCGATGTTCGGCATGTTGGCGCCGACAAAGTCGAAGCAGTTGTGATTGACCGCGTCCCAGTACTGCCAATACAGCAGCGAGATGGCACCTGTGTGGTTGTAAGCTGGGTCGGCTCCTGCGGCCCAGGCATAGGTGGTGTCGAAGCCTTCGACAAAGGCGACGACCGCAGCTGGCCCGTCTGGGGAGGCGATTTCGTACGCTTGGGCTAGACTGGCCTCCAAGGCTGCGGCAACAAAGCGTTCAGCCAAGGCCGCGGCGATTGGGGGGCCGTCGGCTTGGTTGGCGTAGATGGCTTCGTACTGCCGCCGAAACAGCGCGACATCGCTGGTGGGGCGCAGTTGATAGGCGAGTTTTTCAGCCTTGCGAATGGCGGTGCGCGTGCGGCGCTCGATTCGCTCCCAGAGGGCGTTGCTGTCGCCGAGCGGCAGCCGATAGGTATAGCGCAAGTGCGCGTCCCAGCCCTGCCAAGCAAAGGGGCGCACATCGGCGATGGGCGGCGCGTGGACTAGGAAGACGCGGTCGTAGTGCTTAGCGAGATACTCAAGTAGATGCGTGCAAGCGCGGTGTTGGGCTGCTTCGGCTTTGGCTGGTCCTTTGCCAGCGACCGGGGCGAGGAGCAGACCGGTGTAGGGCGTCAGCTCTGGGGTTTCGAGGCGGTAGAGACCCATGCGGCGGCGGGCCAAGCCGCTGATACCGGCGACGAGGTGGCCGTTGCGGTAGCAGCCGAGGCGATTTATTTGACCGCCGGTGGCGGCCGCAGCACAGCGCAGCCACGCGCTGGTGGAAAATACCGTGCCGCCGACGGCTTGGCAGACGAAGGCGTCCCAAGCGGTGTCGTCAGCGACGAGGCGGATTTCAAAGGTGTCGGCCACAGGGGATTTCGCGGTTGGGATTCAACATGTAAGGTAAATTGGGGCAGGACGGGCGATTGCGCCATACAGCTTGACATTCCCTCTGGCACGCCATATATTGAACCCTTTATCGCAATTGAAAGCTAACTTCTTGGATTACTTAGGTTTAATGCCAATGAGTGCGCCGTTCCAGTCCCCGCGTATTTTCCGCCCGACGCCAGTGTGGGCGCGCCTCCGACTTCTCCTCCTCGACTTACTGCTTATTATTGGCCGGCCGGTCAAGTAGGCTTCGCTCCTCGTTCCACATTTAACAGCCCAATTAACGGACGAAGCCGCTGCAACGAGCCGGCTGTCAGCTAACTATGTCTATAAAACAATCTCAACGCCCTCAGTGAAGGAGAATTTTTATGCAGATGTACTACGACAACGACGCCAATCTCGACCTGCTCTCGGACAAGACCGTGGCCGTCATCGGCTACGGCAGTCAGGGCCACGCGCATTCGCTCAATCTGGCGGAGAGCGGCGTCAAGGTGGTGGTGGGCCTGCGCGCGGGTAGCCAGCGGCGTGCTGAGGCCGAGGCCGAAGGGCTGGAGGTAGCCGATGTAGCCGAGGCCAGCAAGCGGGGGGACATCGTGGTGATCCTGATCAACGACGAGGTCCAAAAGGCTGTGTACGAAGCCGACATCCGCCCCAATCTCGAAGCGGGCAATGCCCTTGCCTTTGCCCACGGGTTTAACATCCACTTTGGGCAGGTGGTACCGCCGCCGGATGTCGATGTGTTTATGGTCGCGCCCAAAGGGCCGGGGCATTTGGTGCGCCGCGTGTACCAGCAAGGGGGTGGTGTGCCGGGCCTGTTGGCTGTGTACCAAGACGCCACTGGCCGGGCGCACGAGGTCGGCTTGGCCTATGCCAAGGGGATTGGCTGCGGCCGGGCCGGAGTCATTGAAACGACCTTCCGCGAGGAGACCGAGACCGACTTGTTCGGCGAGCAGGTGGTGCTGTGCGGCGGATTGACCGAGTTGATTCGCGCGGGGTTTGACACGCTCGTCGAGGCTGGCTACCAGCCCGAGGTCGCTTATTTCGAGTGCCTGCATGAGGTCAAGCTGATCGTCGATCTGATCTACGAGGGCGGCATTGCCAACATGCGCTCGTCGATTTCAGATACCGCGGAGTTCGGCGATTTGACGCGCGGGCGGCGGGTGATAACCGAGCAGACGCGAGCGGAGATGAAGCAGATTCTCGCCGACGTGCAGAACGGCCACTTTGCGCGGGAATGGCTGGCCGAAAACCAAGTGGGCCGCCCGGTGTACAATGCGATCAAGCGCCGCGATTCCGAGCACCTGATCGAGACTGTTGGCACCCGGCTGCGCGCGATGATGAGTTGGCTGGACGACAAATAACAAATAGGAAAACCTTGAGAGGAGGTAAGCGCGATGGAACCCCTACTTAGCGAGTTGAGTTCCGACCCCGACCTTTGGTCGGTAGGCGGTCTCTGCACGGCTGGAGGGGACCGTCTGCCGCTTGTACCACTTCATCCGGCCAGCCTAGGAAAAACACATCATGGCTGATGCAAATCGCGTATATATTTTCGACACCACGCTGCGGGACGCCGAGCAGACGCCCGGTGCCTCGCTGACCGTGCGGGAAAAGCTGGAAGTCGCCCACCAGTTGGCGCGGCTGAAAGTCGATATTATCGAGGCCGGCTTTCCAGTGTCCTCCAACGAGGACTTTGAGGCTGTGCGCCGCATTGGGCAGGAAGTCGAAGGACCGGTAATCTGCGGCCTGTCCCGCGCCGTGCCCAAGGACATTGAGCGGGCCGGAGAGGCGCTCGGAGACGCGCCCCGGCCGCGGATTCACACCTTTATTGGCACGTCGGATATTCACCTCTCGGGCCAGTTGCGCAAGGGCCGGGAAGAGGTGCTAAAAATGGCGGTGGCCGCGGTGGAGCAGGCCAAGTCGTACTGCGACGATGTGGAGTTTTCTCCCATGGACGCCGCCCGCACCGAGCCCAACTACCTCAACGAAATTATCGCGGCGACCATTGCGGCGGGGGCCACGACGATCAACATCCCCGACACCGTGGGTTATGCCGTGCCCGAAGAGTTTGGGGCGCTGATCGCCCGAATCCTCAATCAAGTACCCAACAGTGGAGACGCCATTATCAGCGTCCACTGCCACGACGATTTGGGCATGTCGGTAATCAACACGCTCTCCGCCATCAAGAACGGTGCGCGCCAAGCAGAATGCACGATCAACGGCTTGGGAGAGCGGGCCGGCAATTCCTCATTGGAGGAGATCGTCATGGCGCTAAAGACGCGCCAGGACTACTTCGGCTTTGACACCGAGGTAGTCACCGAGGAAATCGTCCCCACCAGTCGGCTGGTCAGCCGCTTGATGGGGATCGCGGTTCAGCCTAACAAGGCGATCGTCGGTGCCAATGCCTTTGCCCACAGCTCGGGCATCCACCAGGATGGGGTCCTCAAGCAGCGCGACACCTTTGAGATTATGGATCCGAAAGATGTGGGGCTGGAGGCTACCGAGATCGTACTGACGGCGCGCTCGGGACGCGCTGCTTTGCGCCATCGGCTGGAGGTCTTGGGCTACGAGTTGGATCAGGCAAAGCTGGACAAGGTTTACGAGAAGTTCTTGGAACTAGCTGACAAGAAGAAGGAGATATTCGACGAGGACCTGATCGAGATCTTCCACGATGACCCCGGCGAGGGGACAGTTTATTACGAACTGAAGCATCTGCACGCGGTTAGCTGCACCGGAACCGTGCCTTCGGCGACGGTGTGTTTGAGTATCGCCGGTGGCGAGCCTGTGGAGGGATCGGCTCAGGGCGACGGGCCGGTGGACGCTACTTATGAGGCCATTCACCGAGCTCTCGCTAGCCATCCGCTAGAAGATGACGATATACAACTGGACGATTATGCGATTCGCGCGATCACCTCCGGTAGTCAGGCACTGGGCGAGGTGACAGTACATCTGTCGAGAAGTGGAGAACAGGCGCGGGGCCGGGGCGTTTCGACCGACGTTATCGAGGCCAGTGCGAGGGCTTATGTCGATGCGCTGAATCGCCTAGCCGCAAAGAACGCTAAAGAACAGCATCAGACCGTGTAGAGGAGATTGGAGATGGGTAAGACCCTGTTGCACAAGGTTTGGGATGCGCACACCGTGCGCGAGTTGCCCTCTGGGCAGACGCAGTTGTTTGTTGGCCTGCATTTGGTCCACGAGGTGACCAGTCCCCAGGCCTTTGAGATGCTGCGGGAGCGCGGCCTTACGGTCCGCTTTCCGAAGCGCACGTTTGCCACCGTGGATCACATCGTGCCCACGGATTTGGTGCAGCGGCCTTTTGTCGATGACTTGGCTGAGGAAATGATGGACGCGATCGAGCAGAATGCCGCTGAGTTTGAGATTCCGCTGTTCAACATCGACGACCAGCGCCAGGGGGTAGTCCACGTCATCGGCCCGGAATTGGGATTGACCCAGCCGGGCATGACCATTGCCTGCGGCGACAGTCACACTTCGACGCACGGGGCTTTTGGCGCGGTGGCTTTTGGTATTGGTACCAGCCAAGTCCGCGATGTGCTCGCCACTCAGTGCTTGGCCATGGACCCGCTCAAGGTGCGGCGGATCGAAGTTAGCGGTGCGTTGAGCGAAGGGGTGTACGCCAAGGACGTCATCTTGCACATCATCGGCCTGCTCGGGGTCAATGGCGGCGTTGGCTATGGCTATGAGTACGGCGGCTCAGTCATTGAGGCCATGTCCATTGAAGAGCGGATGACAGTGTGCAATATGTCGATTGAGGGCGGTGCCCGGGTTGGCTACGTCAATCCCGACCAGACGACGTACGACTATCTCAATGGGCGGCCTCACGCGCCGCGCAACTTTGAGTCTGCGGTCGAGTGGTGGGAGTCCATGGCTTCGGATGAAGACGCCGAGTACGACGATCTAGTCCAAATCGATGGCCGCGAGATCGGCCCGACCGTGACGTGGGGTATTACGCCGGGCCAATCAGTCGGCGTTGATCAGGCCTTGCCCGAACTAGACGCTTTTGCCGATGCCGACCGCTCCACCGTCCGGGAAGCCTTCGATTACATGGACTTTGAGCCGGGGCAAAGGATCGCCGGTACCAAAGTAGATGTAGCGTTTATCGGCTCCTGTACCAACGGTCGGCTCTCGGATTTGCGCGAGGCAGCCCGAGTCGCTCGCGGGCGCAAGGTAGCCTCTGGCGTCCGAGCCCTTGTGGTTCCTGGATCGCAGCAGGTGCGAGCCGCAGCCGAGGCCGAGGGCCTGCACGAGATCTTCGCGGAGGCCGGGTTCCAGTGGCGGGGAGCGGGTTGCTCTATGTGCTTGGCGATGAATCCCGACAAACTGCAAGGCCGCGAACTGTGTGCCTCATCGTCCAACCGCAATTTCAAGGGCCGGCAGGGCAGTCCCACCGGCCGTACTCTGCTGATGAGTCCGGCAATGGTCGCGGCGGCGGCAGTGGCGGGTGAGGGGGCGGATGTGCGGGAATTGGTGGGGTAGAGGAGACATAATGGAAAATTCGAGTGTGATTAAGACGATAACTGGCCGCGGCGTGGTGGTGCGCGGAGCGGATATTGATACCGACCGCATCATTCCGGCTCGCTTTTTGCGGACGGTGACCTTTGAGCATCTGGGTGCCCACGCCTTTGAAGATGATCGTGCCAGCGGCGACCATCCCTTCGACCAAGCGCGCTTCCAAGGGGCGTCGATCCTGCTGGCCAATGCCAACTTCGGTTGCGGGTCCTCGCGCGAACATGCGCCGCAGGCCCTGATGCGCTGGGGGATCAAGGGCTTTGTCGCCGAGTCCTTTGCCGAGATTTTCTTTGGCAACTGCATCGCCATGGGATTGCCCTGTGTGCGGGTGGCGGCCGAGGACATGCAGACTTTGATGGACGTGGTTGAGAGCGATCCGGCGCAGGAGGTGGCTATTGACCTCGAAGCGCGGCAGGTGCGCTGGACTGGCGGCCAAGTTGCAGCCGATATTGCCGACGGTCCAAGGGAGCAATTTCTCAAGGGGAGTTGGGATTCGCTGGGTCAGCTTTTGGCCGCTGGCGATCAGGTTGAGAACACTGCGCGGAAGCTGCCGTACGTGGCGGGGTTCTGACAGAAGGTGATAAGATGGGCTACATCAAGATAGATGGACGGAAGATTACCAACCTAGTGTCCCGCGCACTGATTGTGACGACAGCAGCGCTGATTCTCGCTCTCGTCATAGGTGCGGTCCTGATCAATATCGGGATCGCTCTGGCAGTGGCGATCATCATTGCCGCGGTGGTGCTGCTGGCCACCCCAGTGGTTGCGGGGCTGATTTGGCTCGCCAAACTAATCCATAAAAGAGGGAGATAAATAATTGCACAAAATTGCCGTAATACCCGGAGACGGAACAGGGCCTGAAGTGGTCGTTGAGGGGCTGAAAGCACTCGACGCTGTAGCCGCTAAGCAGGGATTCAAATACGAGACTGTGGATTTTGACTTTGGCGGCGACCGCTACTTGCGCACCGGCGAGGTCTTGCCCGACTCGGCGGCCGACGACTTCAGGCAGTTCGATGCCATTTACCTAGGGGCCATCGGCCACCCCGACGTAAAGCCGGGTATCCTCGAAAAGGGCATTCTACTGAGGCTGCGCTTTGAACTAGATCAGTACATCAACCTGCGCCCGGTCAAGCTCTATCCCAATGTGCCGACGCCGATTAAGGACAAGGGGCCGGAGGATATCGACTTTGTGGTGGTGCGCGAAAACACTGAGGGACTGTACGCGGGTTCTGGCGGCTTCCTCAAAAAGGGCACGCCCGACGAGATCGCGGTGCAGGAATCGATCAACACTCGCAAGGGCGTCGAGCGCTGTCTGCGCTACGCCTTTGAGTACACCCAGCGGCGCAACAAGGACAACACTTTGACCCTGTGCGGCAAGACCAATGTGCTGACGTATGCCTTCGACCTGTGGGAGCGGGCGTTTGAGGAAATCGGCGCGGCCGACTATCCGGCCATCAAGCGCGACTACGCCCACGTCGATGCCATCTGCATGTGGATGGTCAAAAATCCCGAGTGGTTCGACGTGGTGGTTACCGACAACATGTTCGGGGACATCATCACGGATTTGGGCGCGATGATCCAGGGCGGAATGGGCATTGCTGCGGGCGGCAATATCAACCCCGAAGGCGTGTCGATGTTCGAGCCGATCGGCGGTTCGGCTCCCAAGTACACCGGTCAGAATATCATCAATCCTATGGCCGCCATTGGCGCTTGTCAGCTCATGCTCGACACGCTCGGCGAGCA
>VXZF01000673.1 GCA_009845645.1 Gemmatimonadota bacterium
CCACATTTCCTCCCGCACCGCCTCCCGCAATTCCTCCGGCTCCAGTACCTCAGCCGCCGCTCCGAAACTCAACACCCAACTCTTGATTTCGTAAAACCCCCCGGCTCGCAGCCGCAACACCACCCGCCCGTCCTCCAGTTCTTCTAGCTCTTGGCTCGGATGCCAGGTCCGCTCCCGTATGTAGGGTGCCTGATCCTCGGTGAACCGAACCACCACGTCCATCGGCTCCTCGAACGAGACGCCGAACGCATTGCTCAGTCGCTCGTCAACTGACAGGTGATCCGGCAGCTCGAATTCCTTCTCGGTCACTTCCACTGACTCAAAGCGATCCACCGCCTGCGTGATGAGCTGGTCGTAGTAGGGCACCCGCGAGATTACGTAAAGACCTCCCCGGTGCGGCAAGAGGCGCAGCGGTTCGATATTGTATTGCCGAGCGCTCTCCGACCATGGCGAGCGGTAGCTCACCCAGCACACGCGGCGCTTCAGTATGGCTTCGTGTAGATTTTCGAGTATTTCGCGAGCAGCTTTATAAGGCTTGTGCCCGCGCGCCAGCGTCACATAAGCCTCCGCGGCTCGCTCTAGGAATTGCCGCATCTCCGGGGGGATGGCCTGGGTCAGCCTGCGAATCGCCGACCGCAGGTACTCACCGAACGGCGTCCCCACTAGCCCCATGCCCGCCTGCTCGGCAAAGATCATCGCCGCGATTTCCATGATCGGAAAGTTTAGCGGCAGTCCGGTGTCCTTCTGTAATTGGTAGTAAATGCTCTGATCGGCGCGCCGTTTTTCGTTTAGTATAAATCCGGCCTCGCGCAGGTCTCCCAGATCGCGCTGTATGGTGCGCCTATCTACGTTGTACTCGTCCGCCAGTTCGCGTACACTCATCCCGTAACGCCGCGCCTGTAACTCTCGCAGGATGTCCAGTTGTCGCACAATCTGCTTCATTTAATCCGCTGCTCGCTTCACCAAGTGCTCAAATAGCTTCACCCATATCGTCCCAGGCATCCGCTCCGGGTGAAACTGCACGCCGATCAAGCGGCCATCCTCGCTCTCAATCGCCTCCACGATGCCATCGCCGCTGCGCCCGCTGATGTCCAAGCCCGCGCCGGGCCGTTCAATGGCCTGCATGTGATTGGAATTGACTCGCGCAGGGCCAGCAAGGCCCTGCGCAGCCAGCACCGTGCCCGGCTCTACTTGGAGATCGTGCTCGATCCAATTGTCCGCAGTCCGCTGACGCGCATGCGGCTCAACGCCGAGCTGGGCTTCCACGTCCGCCCAAATCGTGCCGCCCAGCTCGGCGCTGATAAACTGCATTCCGTAGCAGATGCCCAAAACCGGCAACTGGCGCTCTTGCGCGGCCTCAAAGCTCCAGCGGTCGGATTGGTCGCGCTTGGCCGCCACTGGCGGGAGGTCGCTGGGCAGGGTGCCGATTAGGCCGCGCTCAATGCCCGGGCCGCCGGTGATCAACAGACCGTCGATGCGCTCGAGTACCGCTTGCAGTGGAGCGCGATCTGTGGTCATGGGCAGCACGAGCGGGGCACCACCCGCCTGCACGACCGCGTCCACGTATTGATACTCGAGGACTTGATGGCCGTCGGCGTTTAGGCTACTGGTGATGCCGATGAGCGGGCGGGACATCAGACGCCGGCCTTGAGCCTTGCGAAAGAGACCTTGTCGTCGAGCAGGGTCAGGGCCGCAAAGCTCTCGATGTCGGTGCGCGAGGCGTCGAGCTGGGAGACGGCGTTTCGCAAGAAGTCCTGTTGCCGATCGTTGCGCGGGCTGGCGGTCAGGAGCCGTTGGTTAAACTCCGCCTTGTCTTCCTCGTTTTTGTTGGAGAGCCGCTCGCCCAGCCACGCTGCTATCGCCGCGTCGGTTTCATTGGCCGCAATTGCCTCGGCGAAGGCTTCTTGGTCGATGCCGAGGAAATCCAGTACTGCGCGGTCGAAACCCGAATCCTCGCCGCACCAGTAATCGCCCAAGCAGTTGCAGTGCGCCGCGCGGAATTTGTCGATCATCCGCGCTAGGCAGGCGAGGCCGCCGACGCTCAGATCAAACGGGCTACGCGGCGGGTGCCGGCGCAAGTCCGTCAGTCCAAAGCTCAACTCGTCGTCGAGGTCTTGCAGGTCGAAGAAGCTCTGGACATCTGCGCGCTCGGGAGCGATTTCGGCGCGGCGCGAGGCGAGCCGTTCGCGCATCTGGTCGTAGTTACCGGAGGCGTCGAATATATCCGGGTGATATGAATGATGGAGCGGGTGGGCAGGATGGCGACCGACATTAGCGCGGCAGACGCTGAAGGCGCTTTTTTCCGCAGCCGATTTCTGGCAGCGTTCGGCGATCCACTCGCTTAGCTCGTCGTCGTTGGGATTTTCGTAGGCAGCTTGGCGAAAGGCGTCCTCCCTAATGCCCAAGAATTCCAAGATGGCCGCGTCTTGGCTGGAGTCGGCACCGAAGCGGTACTCGCCTAACTTGCCGCAGGTGACGGCTCGCGCCTTGTCGGCCATGCGCGCCGTGCCCGCTACGCCAAAGACGCTGCGGAGGTACGGGCTGCGCGGTGGTTGGGAGGTTAAGTCTAGGTCTCTGAATGCGCCCCAATCGTCTAGCTCGATGGAGGCGAAGACCGTCTTGATGTCCGTGCGATCTGGGGCGTATTTGGCGATCCGTTCGACGAGTAGCCGCTCGTGTAGCTCGTCTTGCGGCTCGCGCGTGAGGTGTTCCTCGTTGAAGGCGTCGATCTCCGATTGGCCTTTCTGCGCTCTTTCCAGCGCCATAACGCCTAAGGTCTCGTCGTCTAGTTCGGCGACAGCCTCGGCGAACTCGGCGGCGTCCATATCGATAAATTCGAGCACTTCGACGTCGAGGCCGGAGTCGTCTCCGTACTTGAACTCGCCGATGGTCTCGGCGTTGTGGCCGCGCGCCTTGTCGATCATGCGCGCCAGCCCGACGATGCCGGCGACTTGAGCGTTAGAGGGGCGGCGGGGTGGTTGTCTCGTCAGATCCATGAGGAATAGCTCCTAGGTTTTGGGTGAGGGTTTTCAATATATCAACCGTAGAAGGGTCGGCAATGTTTGACGCTTCTACGGGAGGCTTCTATACTCTGCCCATGCCCGAGCTACCCGAGGTAGAAACCGTCCGCAGCGCGATGGAGTGCCACCTGTTAGGCCGGCCGATCACCCGCGTCCGCGTCAGCACAAAGCGCCTGCGCGAGCCGTTGCCAAGGGCCGCGTTGCGCGCCTTGGTCGGGGACTGCTTTGTGGCTGCGCGCCGCCGCGCCAAATTCCTCCTCCTCGACCTGCAATCGGGCCGGACGCTCTTGGTCCATCTCGGCATGAGCGGCAACCTGCTTCTGCGAACGTGGGGTACTAAGCACGATCATGTGGGATTTGAGTTTGCCGACAGGGGTGCTGTAGTGTTCAACGACCCGAGGCGCTTTGGCCTAGTGCTAATGCTCGACGGGGGTGAAGAGTACACGTGCCGGTACTTGCAAAATCTCGGCCCCGAACCGCTCTCCCGCGCTTTCAACGCCCGCTATCTGCAAGCCCAATGCCAGCGGCGCAAAAGCCCGATCAAGAACCTCATTATGGACAGCAGCACGGTCGTCGGCGTGGGCAATATCTACGCCAGCGAGGCCCTCTTCCGGGCGCGCATCCATCCGGCGACCCCGGCCGCGGCCATTGAGCCGCCGCGCTTGGCCCTGCTGGCCAAGGAGATCAAAAAGGTGCTGCGCGTCGCCATTGACCAAGGCGGCACGACTATTAGCGACTATCAGGGATCGGGTGCGGGCGGGCGCTTCCAGCAACGGCTCCACGTGTACGGACGCCAAGGCGAGGACTGCCGCGTCTGCGACGCGCCCATCGAGAGCTTCTACTTGGGAGGCCGCAACACCTTCTATTGCCCAAGTTGCCAATGAAAACGCCGGCCCCGTTTGGGACCGGCGCGATAGGCAAAAAACGAAGGGACGGTGCTACTTTTTAGCGTACCCGTTGGGCGAGGGCGCTGTGGTGGTGATGATGTCGTCGAGCAGGCCGTATTCTTTGGCTTCCTCGGCTGACATGAAGAAGTCGCGGTCCGTGTCCTTGGAAATCTTTTCGACATCTTGACCGGTGTGCTTGGCGTAGAGCGCGTTTAGCTCTTCGCGCAGGCGGATGGTCTCCTTGGCGCGGATGTCGAGGTCGATCGCCGTGCCGGTGATGGTTTGCATAAGGCTCGGCTGATGGATCATAATCCGGGCGTGCGGCCAGGCGAAGCGACGCCCCGGCTCGCCAGCCGACAGCAGGAACGAGCCCATGCTCATGGCCATGCCCATGCACACCGTGGAAACAGGTGCCTGAATCGCCAGCATGGCGTCGTAGATAGCCATGCCGTCGTGAACCGAGCCGCCGGGACTGTTGATGTAGAGGACGATTTCCTCGGTTGGATCTTCGGTGTCCAGCGAGAGTAGGCGGGTAACTACGGCCTTGGCCGACTCATCGTTGACGTCGGACCAAAGGAAAATTTTGCGCGCTTTGTACAGGCTCTCCTCCAAGTTTTTTTCTTGGAGGGTCTTGAGCAAATCTTCTTCTTTTTCAGCCATTAAAATATCTCCATAACTCTGAAATTGTTCTACTGTGTTCGGGTTTCACAATATACGCGGCGGCCCCAACAGCGTCAATCTGCTGTGCCTCGTGCTGCTGGGTGCCTATACTCTGCTCAAGCTCTGGTTGGTCGCCGATGTGGAGCTGGGCAAAGACGAGGCTGTTTACTGGTATTGGGGACAGCACCTCGACGCCTCCTACGCGCTCTTGCCCTTGGCCGTCTTCAAGCTGGCCCATTCGCTCTACCCACACCAAGAGTGGTTCCTGCGGCTTCCCTCTGTTTTATTGGGTGCGCTTTCTACCGCGCTCGTCTATTGGCTTTGCAAGATGCAGGGTCTCGCCAAGCAACTAGCGCTGTGGGCCGCCGCTGCCTTTGCGCTCAGCCACTGGGCTTGGCACACCAGTTCCTACTTGCATCCCGATGGCTTCTTAGTCCCCTGTTGGCTGCTGGCCCTGTGCATGGCGCGGCAGGCCGAAGCAACCAATTCGCTCCGGCCGTATGTATATACGGGTTTAGCGGCGGGCTTGGCCGTCCTATGCAAGTACTCGGGCGCCTTTCTCGTCGGCGGGCTTGGCCTGTGGATCGCGCTCGATCAACGAGGGAAAGAGCGTTGGCACCGGCTCGCCGCGTTCTTACTACCCGCTGTCGCCGTCGCCGCACCGCTCTCCTACGCCCAGTTTAGTACCGACTTCTATCTGCCGCAGATGTTGAGCACCCTTTCGCGCATTGAAGATCTTAGCCATCCCCTTTCGCGTCTGTTCTTCTTTGCGGTCAGTCCGCTCTTTTTCGCGTCGCCGTTTTTGCTGTTCCTGCTCTATGCCGGCTTGGTGCGGGCAGCCAAACAGCGCGACCTCCTCGTCCTGCTCCCTGCGCTGTGCACCATCGGCGCTTTTTTGTTTTTCGCGCTCGGCCGCGGTCAGATTAAAGGCAACTGGCTCCTGCCGGGCTTGCTGAGCCTGTGGCCTGTGGCGTTTGCTGTTCAGCCCAGACGCTGGCTGCTCGTCGCTGTCGTCACTACCGGCCTGCTGCAATCGCTCGCCGTCGGCCTAGGACTGAAATACCCCGGACTCTACAGCGATCTTGCCGCGCGCAGCGGGCTGGACACAAGCTATGTTGGTTTGGTGTCGGAGGAAGACCGGGTCCGCGAGCCTTCCTACTCGTGGAGTGAGCGGCTCTGCGAGTACAGCGGCTGGCACCGCTTCGCCGCGGACGTGGAGCAGGTTATTCCACCGTTGCCGCTGCTGAGCACGCAGTACAGCATACCGTTTGCGCTGGCGTATTACGGGCGGGCCCAGCGGGAGTATTACACGGTTGATGATCCGAGGTTCCGAGACTTGACGGATTTTTACGGGCAGCACAAGGCACCCTATCCAGAAGAAGTGCTCTTCGCCGTGCGAACGGGCGGTACGGTTCCCGCATCGCTGAGCGCTACGTATCCACGGCAGAAATTGATCGCGGAAATAGATCGCCGCCGCGTTGGCTGTCCCTCAGTGTCCTATCAGATCTTCCGCCTAGGACGGTGATCCGCTTGCCTCTTCCTTGCGCCCAAATGCCGACGTCATAATCCGCTGCATCGCCGTGCGGAAATCGTCGAAAAAGGTGTAAAACAGAGGGACTAACAAAAGCGTCAATACCATCGCCGCCAGCAGGCCCCCGATCATCGTCCGGCCCAGCGGCGCGTACTCCAAGCCCACCATCTTGGAATTGCCCGCGGCCATTGGGATCAGCCCAAAAGCGGTGGTGAAGGTCGTCATCAGGATCGGCCGGAAGCGGTGGCGGCCGGCCTCCAGCAGGGCGTCGTAGCGCGACTTGCCCTCGGCCCGGAGCCGGTTGGCCAAGTCGATCAGCACGATGGCGTTGTTTACTACCACGCCGATCAAGATTACCGAGCCGATCATCGACATGATTTCAAAGGGCGTGTCGGTCACATATAGAACCCAGTAAACGCCGAGGAAGGAGAATGGGATCGACACGATCACCGACAGCGGCAGCACGAACGACTCGAAGAGTACCCCCATCAGCAAAAAGACGAAGGTCACGGACATGATCAGGGCGAACTTCTGCGACTGGTCCTGCTCCTCTAGCTCCACAAAGCGGGTACCCTTGTCCCAGCGATAGCCGCGCGGCATCTCAAAGCCCTGCATCACCTGATCGACTTGGGCAAAAAGATGTTGCGCCCGGTCCTTGGCGGCGCGGGCGCTGACATTGAGCATGGTCTGCCGGTTCTCGCGCCGGATATTGCCCAGCGTGCGCTCGACGTAGATGTCCGCTAGCGATTCAAGGGCCACTTCGCGGCCGTCCGCGGTGGGGAAGTTTTGGGTGCGCAGATCGTCTAGGCTCTGGCTGTCGTAGTTGGCTAGCCGCACGCGGATATCGACTTCGCGGCCGTCGTCGGTATGGAACTTGTTGATATCCGTGCCGCGCAGTGCGTAGGCGATGCCTCCCGAAACCTGCTGGGGATTCACGCCGAAGCGCTGAATTTGGTCGCGGTCGAGGCGCACCTGTAGCTCAGTGCCGCCGCGGTCCATGTCGGTGTTGACCGACAGCAAGCCGGGGATACTCTCCAGCCGCCGTTCGACCTCGGCGGCCAGCTCGATCAGCACCTTGGTGTCCTCGCCATACAGGCTGACATTGACTCGGGCATCCTGCTCGGAGTTTTCCCAGTTGACCCGCAAGTTGACACCCGGCGGTAGGTAGAGCCGCTCGCGGAGGTCCTTTTCGACCTCCTTGTAGGAGAGGTACTCCTGTTCCTTCAGGCCCAGCGTGACGCTCAAGTTGTCCCAAGCCACCTCATACCACTCCACGTCCTCTTCTTCGGCGAAAAACAGCGTTACCCGGCCCCAGCCACGGCGGAAGTAGGTGCGGAGCGCCTCGACGTTGTACTCCGCTTGGTGGGCCATCACCGTGTCCTCGACGGAGGTCATAAACCGCTCGGCCTGGTCCAGGGACTGGCCTGAAGGCATCTCAAAGGCTAAGTCCATCCGCACTTCGTTGCGCTCCTGACTGTCGGTGCGATCCATGCCATCCATCGGGATCTTGATGCTGGCAAAAAGGACCAAGGCGATGACGAAGGCGTCGAGGCGATTGTTTAGCACCCAGCTCAGTGAGCGCATGTAGTGCTTGCGGGACCAGAGGATCATCCTCGACTCGCCCCTCTCCTTTTTCGTCGAGAGCCTGAGCGCGGCGAGTGGGATAAAGATCAGGGCTATGAGCAGCGAGGCCACTAGTCCTGTGATGACCGGCAGGCCGATTCTGAGCATCC
>VXZF01000060.1:0-2999 GCA_009845645.1 Gemmatimonadota bacterium
GGGGATCCATGGAGACCAATTCGACGCGCGAGCCAAGATCCAAAGTTTGTGCCATTTGCATTCCCTCTTGACAGCAAAGTGGGATTGAGTACTGTTTTAGAAAATAGCTAATGGTCTGACCATCGGCAAATTTTATTTTCTTCCGCATCTGACACTTGGCACCTTCTTATGAAAAAAGCCACGGCTCCGATTGACTATGCCATGCGCCCGGTGCAGCGCACGTCCGTAAGCGACGAGATTATCGCGCAGATAACCGACTTAATCGAGCGCAACGTCCTCAAGCCTGGCGACAGGCTGCCGCCGGAGCGGGAGCTGTGCAAGCGCTTTCAGGTTGGGCGCTCCTCGCTGCGCGAAGCCCTGCGCTCGTTGTCCATGATGGGTCTGCTCGACGGCCGCGTGGGCGAAGGTACCTTTGTTTGCGACAAGGGCCAATACGTGGAGCGGGCGCTGCAGTGGGGATTTTTACTCGACGGCAAGAAGCTCCAAGACCTGAGCGAGACGCGGATGATGCTCGAGTCGCAAAACGCCTATTTGGCGGCTGAGCGGGCCACCGCCGAGGATTTGGCGGCCATTGCCGACGCGCTGGCTGGTATGGCCGGGGGGCTTTCTGACGAGGGGCGCTTTCTCGCCAGCGATTTGCAATTCCACCTACTTATCGCCCGGGCCACGCACAATTCCATCCTCTACAGCTTGCTCGAAACCACGCGCAACTATCTCCAAGAATGGATCAAGGAAAGCTTGGCGGAGCCATCGCTGGCTGGCCATCGAGCCGAGCTTTCGCTGGCGGAGCACCGCCAGATCTTGGCGGCATTGCAGCGGCGAGATGCGGAGGCCGCGCGGCAGGCGATGGCGGTGCACATTCGGTCTAGTAGCGGAGATTTGCAGCGAACTAGCCGTCGATCAGGGTCCGGTTGACGAACTCAGTGACGTCCTCGATTTTCCCCAACCCCGTTAAAATCAGGCTCTGGGCAATGCGCCGCGAGAGGCCAATGATACGCTCGTCGTCGAGCGCGACCGGCTGGCGGCCGTCGGTCGCGCTCAATAGCAGGCAGCCGAGATCTTGTACGGCTTGGTGTTTGACTTCCTCGACCTTCTTGTAGTTCGCGCTCTGAAAATAGCTGTTCCATAAGACATTGACGGCCTCTAAATAGGCGGCTTTTTGGGCGGTGTTCTGCATGGCCTTGATGCACATATCGGCCGTGTAGAAGGCGAGGTCAAAAGTGGGGTAGCCGTAGTGGGCGGTGGCAAAATCGACCCAGTAGGGATGGCCGTTGGCGACCCATATATTGCGGGGCCGCAAGTCGCCCAAGACGAGACAAAACCCCTCTTTGAGCAGGCGATTGGTATGGACGGCAATGGCCTTTTTGAGGTCGGGATAGGCGTTGGCAATGTAGTTGTAGTGTGGGTCGATGCGCAGTTGCTCGAATACCTTAGTGGGTGCAAACTCGTCCGCGACTTCGGACGAGCCAGCAGTCTCGTTGTGGACAGTGGCCAGCAGTTCGCCGCACTGGACGGCGATTTGCAGATCGATGCGGCCGTTGACCAAGTCGCCCTCCCACGACAGGGCATTGTGTGGCGGTGGGGTCGTCACGAGGATGAAGTCCGTGCGGTCTTCGAGCAGGACTTCCGGCAAGGTCTCGGGAGCGAGGAATTGCGCCAAGCGCTCGATGCAGCTTTTCTCGGCGAAAATGCGCCGCCGATCGACCCACCAGCGCTCCTTGATTTGGACGCGCGAGTGCGCCTGCTTGACGATCCAAGCCTGATTGGCAGCCTCTACGTAGTAAATCCGGTTTTTTAGCCCGTCACTCAAGGTCTGGACGCGGATCGGGCCCTCGTCGGCGAGCAGTTTTTTGCGTTTAAGGTACTTGGATATAGCCTTTTTCTCTAGGTTCATGGGCTTCTCTCAGGAGGCAGTGGGGGTGGCGGCCCGCACCTGTTCGACTTGGCTGGCGGCATGGTACGAGCTGCGCACCAACGGGCCAGACTCGACGTGGCGAAAGCCCAAGCCGAGGGCAAAGCGCCGCCACTCCGCAAACTCGTCGGGGTGGACGAAGCGCTCTACGGGCACGTGGTGGGTGGACGGGCTTAGGTATTGGCCCAAGGTCAGAATGGCGCAGCCGACATCCGCTAGGTCTTGGATGCTCTGGGCTATTTCTTTTTTGGTCTCGCCGGCCCCTAGCATCATGCCGGACTTAGTGGGAGCAGGACTCATCTTGCGAGCTCGGTCGAGGAGCTCCAGCGAGCGGCCGTACCGGGCTTGCGGGCGCATGGTGGGGTAGAGGCGAGGCGGCGTCTCGATGTTGTGATTGAGAATGTCTGGGCCGGCTTCAAGAACGGTCGCTAGGGCCTGCCAGTCGCCCTTGAAGTCCGGGATCAAGACTTCGACGCTCGTCTCGGGGCAAAGGCGATGTACTGCCGCGATCGTCCGGGCGAAGATACGCGCTCCGCCGTCTGGCAGTTCGTCGCGATTGACCGAGGTAATCACCGCGTGCTCTAGCCCGAGGCGAGCAATGGCAGCGGCAACGCGCTCAGGCTCGCCTTCGTCGAGCCATTGAGGGCGGCCCGTCTTGATCGCGCAAAATCCGCAGCTGCGGGTGCAGACGTCGCCCAAAATCATAAAGGTCGCCGTGCGCTGGCTCCAGCACTCGCCGATGTTGGGGCAATGCGCACTCTCGCACACCGTGTTAAGCTGTAAATCGGCGAGCAGGTTTTTTAGGGCGATGTAATTGGGGTGGCCTGGGGCTTTGGCCTTGAGCCAGGGCGGAAGTCGGCGCTTGGAATTAGATGCCATAGGATAGAGGAGGAAAAACTAAAAGAATAGAATATAATACGACTCCGGCACGCTAATATCAAGACTTGGTGGGTGCCGAGGCTAAGCATGTGCGGCACAGCCCGTACCACAGATAGCCGAGGGGAATGAGTTTAGTGCTGCGATAGGCGAGGGAAGTGACCGGCCCCCACGTGCGCTCAGGATCAATCGGCCCATAGACCCCCGGCTC
>VXZF01000060.1:3009-7827 GCA_009845645.1 Gemmatimonadota bacterium
GAACCTGAGTGCGCGTACAAAGCTACGAGTACGGGCTGGAGAAAGACATAGTGATGTTCCCAAACGTCTTTGTAAACGAGAAAAAAGGTACACATCCACAGCGCGAGCAGCGGCAGAGCATCGCGGCCACGATAGGTGGCCACCAGTGCCGCGATGAGGATGGCGGCTTGCGAGTAATAAATGACCGTGCGGCCCGCCAAAGGGAGGTCGGCGAGGGTTGTCAGCTCGGCTAGGGGCCGCCCGGATAGTTGGGCCACTACGCTGACCAGCCCGCCTTGTAGCCCGAGGTTGCCCGCATGGGTGAGGGCCCCTTGGACGGGAGCGCCGTGGATATTGGCGGCGAAAAAAGTTTCCCAGCTATCTGGATGCAGAAGGAAGTAAGGTAGCGACGTAAGCGAGCCGGCTAGCAGTCCCAAAACGAGGACGCGCCAGGCGCGAAGCCGCAAAAGCGCGGGGGCGAGGATTAGGGCGTTGGGTTTGACTAAGAGGGCACCCGCCCAACACAAGCTGGCCACCCGTTTCCGGTCGCTGTGGAGGCCGACGATGAGCCAAAAGAGCAGCGAGGCCGCCCAGAAGCTAACCTGACCCATGTAGAGTTCGAGAAAGTAAGGCGAGAACGCCAGCCATATAAACAAGGCCAAGCCCCGACGGGGCTTGGCCACCCACCGCCAAGTCAGATAGAGGTTAGCCGCGAGGAAAAGCTCGGTGCAGCAGAGATGCAGAAGGTATGCAGTGAGGGGCTGAAATTGGGCGAAAAGACTAGCAACTAGGGCAAAGGCCGGTAGATAGCGGAAGCCGAAGGCTCCCGACACTAAGTAGATGTCGCGGCCTTCGGCTAGGGCTTGGCCCGCCAAATAGAAAACCCCGAAGTCAAAGCCGCGGCGGGTGTGGGAGGCGTCGTTGAAGAGGGGCCGGAGGAGGTCGGTGCCGAGGGCGGCGAGGAAAACGGCGTGAATTAAAAGGCCTGCTATGAGGTAGGGAACAGGCCCTCTAAAGCACTTCATACCGCCGCCAAGATACAAGCTCCTACTGGAGATCGCCTCTGCCGTCTTCTTGGGCGATGGAGTCCTCTGCTGGTGTACCTATTTCCCCCTTGTCGAACCACATCTGGTACTCGCTCGGGTCGGCGATAATGCGGCGCGCCTCCAGTACTTGGGGATCCACGGTTACATTGTACGCTTCGGCCACTGGCTCCCCGAATGCTTTTTCGAGGATGGCGAAGGTGAGCCGCCAAGCAATGAGGTCTTCGGTCTCCTGCCAGTGTTGTTCTTCGATTTTGTCGATTTCGTCGGTCAGGTGGCTGAGCGGCTTGGCGAGTTGGTTGTACTCTTCTCCTTCGGCGACCTTATCCAATTCCTCGACTTGGGCTTCGAGTTCGCTGATGTAGTCGAACCCTCGGTTTTCAGCAAAGGCGCGGAAGGCCGATAGATCCCCTGGGCCGACGACGAAGTCTGGCGTCAGATCTGGGTACTTGAGCCGGTGCTCGCGGGCGTAGTAGAAAAATTGATTATTGAGGCTGTAGATGCCGCTGAGCTGCACGTAGAGGCGGCTGCCACTGCGTCCAGATACCTCAATGTCTGGGGTGATGCCGCCACTGCCGCGGACGATGCGCTCGAGCCGGAGGGTCTTAAACTCCTTGTCGTACCCGCGGACGAGGGTGGAATCCTTGCGCATGCGCCTGTCGATAGAGCGACCCGAAGGCGTGTGCCAGGCGGCCATGGTCAGCTTGAGTTCGGCGCGGTCATCGATGTGGACGATCTGCTGAACGGAGCCCTTGCCCACGGTCGTAGTTCCCAGCACCAGGCCGCGGTCCCAGTCTTGGATGGCACCGGCGACGATCTCGGACGCCGAAGCGGACATGTGATTGACTAAGACGATGAGGGGTGTGTCGCGTAGCAGGGCGTCCTCGCGGGTTATGTACTCGGCAGTTTCGATGCGGCGACCCTCGGTAAAGGCCACGAGGCAGTCGCGGGGCAGAAAGAGATCAGTGATTTGCACGGCTTCTTCGAGGTACCCGCCGCCGTTCTTGCGCAGATCGAAAATCAGCCGCTCCATGCCTTGTTCTTCTAGCTCGACAATCGCCTTGAACACCTCTCGGGTCGACCCCTTTTGGAAGCTGTCGAGCTTGATGTAGCCGGTGCCGTCGGGAAAGAGAGTGGCGAGGGAGACGCTGTTCATCTGCACTTCTCGGCGCTCAATCGTCAGATCAAAGGGAGTGGGGCGGTCGGCGCGCTCTAAGGTCAGGGTTACAGAGGTGCCAGGCTCGCCACGCATACTGTCGGCGGCCACGCCAGCCGACATGCCCTTGGTAGAAGTGTTGTTGATCGCGGTGATGAGGTCGCCCGACTTGACGCCCGCTAGGGCCGCTGGCGTCTGGTCATGCACGAGGCTCCACACGGCAATCGCGCTGTCGGGATAGACGACTTGGATGCGGAAGCCCAGCCCCCCGTATTTGCCTTGGGTCTGGATGTTGAAATTGTCGAGATTGCGCTTTTCCAAAAACACTGAATAGGGGTCGAGAATTTCCATCATCCCGGCGATGCCAAAGCGGACTAGCGTATCCGCAGTAACCGGATAAAAGGCATTCTCGTCGATGGCTTGGGCCATCTGCATGAGGGTGTAGAAGCGGTCGTTTAGCAGTCTTGCCGGGTCCTCACTAGCGAGCTGGGTACGGGCGTTGAACGTGTATTCCGAGGCTGGATCTAAGGAGTTGAATATCCCTCGCACGGCCGCCTGCGCTAGGGAATCGGGATGTACTTCTTCAACGTAGTACTGGTGAATGATTTTGGCCGTCTTCCACAACAGAGCTTTGTATTCGTCTTCAACAGAGCGCTCAGCCTGCAAGTCAGAGGCGAATGCGACGAGGGCGAACAGCAGCGAAATGCGCAAAATGGACAAGCGACACTCCTTGGTGAGTAGGGCGCGTTGAGATACCTGATAGAAACATAACATATTACCAACGCACCTGTACCGCGTCAAGCAGTGCGCCGCCGGTACGCGAGGGCTAAACCGCGCAATACGAGGTTTGGATCGCACGTGTGGATCGCGGTGATGTGAGGGTAGAGCAGGGGGCCGTCGCCGCCGGTGAGGAAAATTGCGACGGGGGTGTCTAAGGTTGCGGCCATGCGCGTGCAAAGGCCCTCGATGAGCGCGGCCGACCCGTGCAGTGCTCCCGAGCGCAGGCCGTCCGCGGTGTTTTTGCCCAGTAAGGGCGTTGTGGCCGCTAGTTCGACTTGGGGTAGGAAGCTGGTGCCTGCGCCGAGGGCATTTAATCCGAGGCGCAGCCCTGGGACGATAACACCGCCGCGGAAGGTGCCCTCGGCGTCGATGGCATCGACCGTTAGCGCGGTGCCGGCATCGACGACCACAACGGCTTGGCCAGCCGGAGTTGCGCGATGGGCGGCTGAGGCCGCAGCGAGGCGGTCAACGCCAATCCGAGCGGGATTGTCGTAGTCAATTTGCAGGCCCCAATCCCACGTGCTATGCGCTTGGAGGATGGGGCCAGAGGAAAAGTCGCGACAGGCTGCTGCGTACGCAGCCCCCAATTCCGCGACGACCGACCCGATGACCGCGCCAATCGGAGGTGTGGCAAGCGCTGTCAGCAGGCATTGTAGGTCGGCATCGGCCGGGGGGGCCGTGGGGAATTTGTGGTGACAAACGATTTCATCCCCGGCCAAAAGACCGATGTCGATGCAGGTGTTGCCGATGTCGATGGCCAAGAGCATGGAGGAATTTGGCGATTGACTTTCCGTCGTGGTATCTATAATTTAACTAGGTTTAAGTCAAAACAATATCCAATCCATACAATCTAACGAATACCTCAAAATTTGCTATCAGACTAGCAGACATGAGGAATACAGTTATGAAAATGCTAGGTAAGCGTAGAACTTTTATCGTCATTTCCCCGCGCGACGGTCAGATCCGCGAGTACGGTTTTTTGCCTCGCGCCTTAGGGCTGATTCTGCTGGGTGTGTTGGGTTTTGTAGGGGGTGGTGGTTATTACGCCTACACCCAGGGCTTTCATCAACTGAGCGATCAGAAAGCCCTGCTGGCCTTGCAGGAAGAAAACAGAAACCTCTTGCACAGCTTAGAGCAGACCCGAGAGGAAATACATCAACTCGGGGAGGCCATGGATCAGCTCAGGGCCACGGAAGATAGATTGCGCGCCCACCACGAGATGGAGCCGCTGGAGATAGAGTCACTCGCTGCGGATGGGGAGTTGGGCGGCGTCGGGGGCGTGGAAGATTTGTCCGAGGAGATCGCGTCTTTACCGCCGCAAAAGCACTTGATGATGCGCGAGATGAGCGTGCGCATCGACTACCTGAAGCGGATGGTCAATCTACAGGCCGAGAGCTTTGAGGAAATCGAGCGCAAATTCGAAGAAACGAACGTCCAATACTTGCCCACGATTTTACCAGTCCCCGAGCAGAAGACGTGGCGGTCGTCGCCCTTTGGCTGGCGCATTGATCCCTTTACCGGGCGTCGGGCCTTTCACCGTGGCGTCGACTTTGCTGGCCGCAAAGGGACGCCCATCTACGCAACGGCGGATGGTTTTGTACGCTATGCTGGGAAGGATAAATACCTCGGCAATACGATTATTGTTGCCCATCGAAAAAAGGAACGCGACGAGCAGGGCCAGCCCTATGCGCGCCAAGGCGGCTACCAGACCGAATACGGCCACTTGGATAGAATTATGGTCAAGCAAGGTGAACAGGTAAAGCGCGGGCAGCAGATCGGGACGATGGGTAATTCGGGCCGCTCGACCGGCCCGCACCTACACTACGCGGTGCGTTTGCGGGATCAGCAGTTGAGCAAACA
>VXZF01000100.1 GCA_009845645.1 Gemmatimonadota bacterium
CCACCCCGGGGATCGGCACGGCGGTGTCAATCGAGAAGAAGGTACTGGTTATCGATTGGCTCTTAGGGGCGTTGTAGGTTGTGGAATCGCGATCGACTAAGAATACGCCGCTTTGGGTCGGATCGCCGCCGGCACCGTTCCAGCGGTTCCAAAAGCGCGGCTTTTGGCCATCGACGTAGCCGAGGTTGTGTAAGGAGGGATCGCGCCAGAACTCCCAGTTTTCCAGCAGATGAATGACGTTTTGATCTGGCTGCAAGTAGAGCGGCTGGATCGCACCGTCGGCAAAATCGACGAGGACTTGGAGGGAGTCGCGCTGATCCCACGCCGCCCCACTGCCGCCCAGTTGCCACTTTGCTACTTGTGCGTGACTGGGCGCGACGGCGAGAATTATGATTAAAGGCCAAGTACTGCGCATCGGGCACCGGACCTCCGCTGAGGTGAAATGCTACCGGGAAGAGGAAGATAAGGCAAAAAGAGCTATGCGCCGAATTAAATAATTACCGTTGGGAGGAGAGATTCTAATAGGCGATGGAGATGGTGTGCAGGACCGTATCGTCACCGGCGTCGGCACCGAGATCGACGCGCAGGATGTAGATGCCAGGCTCTACGACTGCGCCACTGGCCTGAGTGCCGTCCCAAGTGAAGAGGTGGTGCAAACCCTCGGCGATTGGCGTGAGAACGGCTACTTCGCGCCCGGCGAGGTCGAAGACTTCCACTCGCGGCTCGCGGCCTTCGACTTTCAGGACGACGAACCGCACCTCCAGCCGGTCGTTGATGCCGTCGCCGTTGGGCGTAAGTGTCGGTGAGGAGATGAAGAAGTCGTCGATGAGCTGGCTGCTATTGGTCAGTTCGGGCAGCATGACGATATTGGCGCGGCGTGCTGCCGCCTCGACCGACTGCCACAGGCCCGGATGCGCACTGGAGCCTAAGTCCAACGCAAAGAGCGTGGCATTGCGCACTAAGCGGGTGGTAAAGTGGACGCGGACCGAATCGTCTCTGACTGGTTCGGGTAAAGCGATGAGCAGGGAGTCGCCGCGCAGGGAAGCCGCCGCCGAGACGGTTTCTACGCCCTTCTCCACGCTCACGCTGGGCAGATTAAGCGGACCCGGCAGGTCGAAGCGCATCAGGTCGAAGCCGACGTCATCGGAGCCAGCGCTGGGCAACAGGGTATAGGTGAAGATCGTCTCCTTGTTGAGTGGGGCACTGAGCGGCTCGACGCGCCCACGGGCACTCTGGAGCAGCGCCGCGTCGAATTCGATCGACAGTGCGTTGACTGTGGGCGCGACTTCGGGGTGGTCGGTGGCGAGAATCAGCTCTAGTTGCACGAAGCGACGTGGACTTTGCGATTTAAAGGTTTCGCCGGAAAACTGGTACACATTGCTCCAAGCGTCCCAGTCCTCGCCGACGACTAGCGCAGTGTCAATGGCACCGCGCAGCACTTTGGGCGAGCTGTTCCATTTTTCTTCGGTGATCTCTTCGCCGATCTTGTTGTGGAAGGTAAAGACCGGTGCTAGCGCGTTGCCCGAACGCGAGCGCAGTTGCATTCTGGCTGCTGGAGGCAGGTCGGCGTCCCAGTGCAGGGCCTTGATGACTTTGGGCCGCTCGTCGCCGGCGATCTGGCCGAGGTCAATAAAGCCGGAGCGCAGTGAGACTTGAGCGGGATAGCCCGGCGAGAACAACATGAACTCACCCCATTTGGATTCTTGCCAATCGCGGTCGGTCAGGCCGTGCCAGAACATATAGCGCATCCTGCGCGGCCTAAATTTATAGCGTATGCGATAGAGGCCATCCGCTTTGGGATTGACATGCGTGAGCAGGTTGCCGTAGTCGAGCGGCGCAGGTACGGGCAGGGAAGTGCCCACGCTGAGCGAGCCGTCCGAGACTAGGATGTTGTGACCTGGGCCAGCCGAGCCGCGGTGATAGCCCGCAGTGCCCTCAAAAGGTTGGAGTACGTAGAGGAACAGTTCATCGACGAAGAACACGGCCCCTAGATCGACGTAGAACCAGGTGCCGGCCTTCTCCCAACCTTGGTCGCCGCGCCCAGAGGTGATGAGGTTGGTGGTGTTGATATCGGCGTCAAAGAGGTTATTGGGGGCGGCGGCTACCGTGCCGTTGAGGAAGGTGCCGCGCTCGGCGGTGCCGATGCTGATATTATCGCCCACAGTGAGCACTTCGACTTCGGCGAGTGCCGCATCTGGACTCTGGTCTTCGACGACGATACTGATGTACTGAATTACTTGGTAGCGATTTTCAAAGGTTCGATCAATGACCATATCTGGATCAACCGTCAGGACGGTGTCGGCGGCCGGATACTCGAGGGGAATGGTCAGGGAAGTGGCGCGGTTGGGCAGGGTGGTGCGATAGACCGGCTCGTATTTGAAAACGTCGGCCGTGGCTTGGATGCGCGCCCCGGTGGTGCCATAGACGGTGAACTGCCGCAGCGGGCGGGCACCCTCTTGGTCGGGGAAGGTCAGGCGAATGTGGCGGGCGAGTACGGCGCGGCCCAAGTCGATATCGAGAAACCAGTTTTTGAGATCGTCGGTCGAATCGGGCTGCCAGAAGGTCGCGGGATCGCCGTCGATGGCGTTTGCGGCTGTCGCACTCCCGCTGCCGGCCTGCCAGATTCCGCCGGCCACTTCGCCGCGTTTTTGGGTGGAATGGGTGAAGAGATGGGCGTCGCGGATGGCATCCACTTCCTTGCGGTATTTGGTCAGGCGCAACACGCCCTCTGCATCCACCTGTACCAGCCCCGCAGGCATGGTCCAGCTTTGCCATTTTTCTGCGCTGTCGAAACTCAGCATTTCAGTCCAGCCGGGAATGGCCGGCAAGGCGAGCCAAGCTGCACAGACAACGAGGAAGCGCATTTTAGTAGGCAATGCCCAGCGGACGCAGCAGGCGATCGCTGATCCCGTCAGATTGCAGCGCCACTTCGAGCAGGTAGAGGCCGGGTGGCAGGAGTTGTCCCTGTGCGTCGCGTCCGTCCCAGCGAAGGTGCTGCGGCCCAGCAGCCTGCGGCGCAAACGATAGGCGTGCGACTTGCCGGCCATCCAGAGAGTAGGCCCGCAGTTCGACGGGTACGCTAGCAGGTAGGCGGAAGAGGGAATAAGAGACCTGCACTAGGTCGTTTACACGGTCGCCGTTGGGAGTCAAAACCGGTGTTGAAAAGCGCAGGTTCTGGATTGCATTGACAGAACCGCTCTTTGCACTCAGTACGCGCAGACTATTGGTCGATACGGCAGCCGTAGCATCGCCGCCCCGAATGGGTTGGGGCAGGCGTTCGGTAGTTGTGTCGATAGCTTCTCCTTCGAAGGTCGTGGCGAAGACGAAAACATCGGTCGTGAACTCGATGCGGATGGGCGCGTTGTTGGCAGCGTGGATCCGCTCGGGCAACTCGATGCGGAATTCGTCGTCGTTGATCTCGACTCGGCGGGGCTCGACGGGCACCAATGGATCGCCCATCGCCAGCGTCTGAAGGTGGACTCGGCTGCCGGTGCGAATGCGAAGCGCGTCGAAGCCCGACTCGGAGGCTGCAAAGTCGGCGCGAATATCGTAGCTAAAGCTCGTCGCCTGCCCTAGGGCCACTTCGGTGAAACCGCTCGGTTGCGGGTCGTCGAGGCGGGCCACTTCGCCGACGATCTGACGAGCTAGGAGCGGTGCCTGCTCGATCCACAGCGAATCTAGACGCGTAAAGGCGTCGAAATCCGCGCTGTCGAGGGTGATTTTGACTTGGATATGGGAGCCACTGTGCAGGTTGAGCGGCTGGCCAGACGCGGAGAAGGCGGGCGACCAGAAGGTCCAGTTGTCCTCGTCATAGGCCACGGACGCGCGGACCCCAGGCCGCTCGCCGGCGACGTAGCCGTAGCCTTGCGACTCCTTGAGTTCAAACTCGTAGCGCTGGCGCGAGACTTCAACCTCGCGGCCCTTGTCGTCGAATTCGCGGTAGATGTTGGGGTCTTGATCCCTACCGGTGCGCACCTCGACGCGCAATCCGACAGCCGCTTCAGGTGCCGGGACCAAGGTGCCGTCCGCCATCCGCATGGAAGTCGCCGACCAGAACAGCCGGCCGAAGTTCACTTCTGCGCCAAGATCGATGATGTTGGATAGATAGAGCACGCGCTGTGGGACTCCACGGGCGTAGAGTTCAAAGTCGCCGATGGTGCCTGGCCGCGCTTGACCCGACAGCGAATTCTCTTGGATGACCAAGGTCGGATCGAGTACCGACTCGTTGCGCCGCCAGCGGATGAAGCGGACATATTGGCGGGGCAGGTCGATTCGCACTGTGGGAGACAGGTTTTCGGCGATGTCGGCGATAAGCGGGCCGATGCGCGCGTAGCTGTTGTGCCCATGCCATGCGGGATCGGCTTCGGTGGCAACGCTCACTTCAAAGGCGGGCACCGCATCGTCGGCTAGTGGAGTACCATCTGAGCGGAACCCACGCGGTGGCGTGAAAAAGCCGAAGCGGGTGGCCGGGACGGGCACTGCCACGTCAAAGGTAAACCAGTCGAAGTTCCGCAGGTCTGAGGACGGGGGGTTGTAGGTAGTGCTGTCGCCATCGATTAGGTACGTGGCATTGTGTACGGTTCGCGAGTCGCCTAAGCCGTGCTTCCAAGCTCGGGGCCGCTGGCCATCGACATAGCCCATCTCGCGGGGAAATTTCCACGGGGACCAGTTGTCGAGGTGAGAAAAGACAGTTTGGGCAGAAGTCAGGTAGATGGGCTGGATGGACCTAGGGACGGAATCGAAGTCGATGAAGATGCTCACCGAATCGCTCTCCGACCATGCGAGGCCGTCGCTGCCGCCGAGCTGCCAAGTGCTTATTTGCGCCGATAGAACGCTGGGCAGAAGAAACGAAAAGAGGATGGCAAAGATGTGGCGCATGAGCAGGACTCTCGGGAGACAGGTATCTGGTATCTATAATTAGATACGCAAAATCGGTCGTCTGAACAAGCGGCCCTATGCCTCGAATGGCATCAACCAATCCTCCTCGATCCCCAAGTCGAAACCCGGTCCGCGCGGCACAAATTCCAGATAGCTGTCTTTGGGCACCAGCGCCCCTGGCTCGGCTACTTCCTCCAGCGGGATCCCCGGATCTGAGCCGATGTAGTATTCGCCCCAGGGCGTGTTGGGCATTGCCCAGGTCAAGTGCTGGCCATAGGGGTCGCGCCCGCCGCCGTGGAGGCAGACTTCAAGGCCGGCGGCCTCGGCCATGTGGCAGATCTTGATACAGGCGGTTAGCCCGCCGACCCAGTGGATATCGGGTTGCAGCACGTCGAGGGCGCGGTGCTCGATCATCTGTTGGTAGGGGTAGTGCGTGTAGAAGTGCTCGCCGCTGGCCAGCGTTTGCCAGGGCAGGCACTCTTTGAGTTTGATGTGGCTTTTGACGTCTTCGGGGATCAAACACTCCTCCAACCAGCGCAACTTGTAGGGTCTGAGGCGCTCGGCTAGGCGGACGCTGTATTCGACGTCAAAGGCCATATAGCAGTCGAGCATGAGTTCGCAATCGTCGCCGATCAACTCGCGGACTTTGGCGACCCGCCGTTCGTTTTGGTCTAGGCCCCACAGGCCGTCGGCGGGGCCGTATTGGCAGGGGAGTTTGAAGGCTTTGAAACCTAGCTCGCGGTACCAATCGACGTCGTCGCCGGTAGCGTAGGTGAAAATTCGCTCGCGGGCCGGGCCGCCGATGAGTTGATACACGGGCTTTTGTTGCAGCTTGCCAGCCAGATCCCACAGCGCCAGGTCCACGGCGCTGATGGCGACAGTGGCGATGCCGACGGTGCCGAAGGGTTTGGAGACGCGGAACATCATATCCCACAGCTTGTCTATGGCTAGGCAATCTTCGCCTATGAGGATGTGGGCAAAGGCGTCTTCGATTACAGCGGCAGTAGGCCGACCCGCGGCCGTGCCTAGGCCCCAAGTGCCGTCCTCGGCTGTGACTTTGACTGCGAAGCCGGGCCATTGCCGAGCGGCGTAGAGTTGGCGACGGGGCTTGAAGCGCGGAAAGCGCGACATCGGGTTGGCTACTTCGATTTCGGTGGGCCAAGCCTTGCGGCGGGGTTGGCTCTGCTGGGCAGGGGCCGTCGAGGCGGAGAGCGTCGAGCCGGCTTGGGAACGGGCGCGGAGCGACGGGCCGTCGGGGCGCTGGATGCGGACTAGGTCGATGGATTTGATTTTCATTGCTTTAGATGCCTTAAAGCTGAATTTCCGTGAATGTATCCATGATTTAATGTATCCATAAAAACCAGCGGCGCTATTCGCCGGGGGCAATTAGCCACAGTCAATCTCGATCAGTAAGCGGCAATGGTCGCTTGATCCCCAATTATCGACCTCGTTGAGCGCGTGCACTTTCACACTCTCGTGGAAGCCGCGGGACGCGAACGCGTAGTCTAATTGATTCAAAGCGGTTTCCGGCGATCCGCCTAGGGAGTAGAACGTCGGCACGTTTTTGGTATCGCTCGGCACGTCTGTCGGCTGAGAACTCGCCTGCCTACAGGCATCTGGCCACTGTGGTCCTATAAACTCAAGTCCTAGTGCCTGAAACCTATCCCATACCGTGCGCTCGCGTTCAGGCAGCGATAGCTTGTAGCCTATCGCGCCATAAATCATGTTCAGATCGCCCGCTGCCAAGATGCGGTGCGTCGATGGGTCGCGGCTACCGATGAACGCCGACAGGTCCGAGATGATTCGATGTGCCGAGGCGTCGGCGTACCCGACGCTCCAATTCGTCTTGACCGACGGATGAGGCCTTAGCCAACGTGCGTACATCGAGACTGCGATGAACGCCTTGTCATGGCGAGCGAACGGCACCACTTTGGCGGCGGCAATTGTGCCGATGCCGCTGACACCAATCGCGTCCGACCCGAGGTCGCAGATCGGTGCAACCTGCTTAAACCACTCAACCTCGACGCGATCGGACAACTTCAAGACTAGCGGCCAGCGGTCGTACAAATGCCGGTCCCAGAACACCCCGTCCTCGTAATCAACCAAATCTATCAAGTCACTGGGTGGGCTTCCCGCCTCCTGCACCAGCGCCACATCCGCATCCATCTCCACGAGTTCCCGCCATGGTTTCTCGCGCTTGGCAATGTTCCAACTCACTACTTTGATCATTCGTCCACCTATGGTTCACATCTTGTTGCATAGATTCCTTTGATGGAATATATTGATTATTGAAATGACTTGGGATGCTGAATATACGAACGAATTTAGCGAATGGTGGGATGGACTTTCAGAGAGCGAACAGGACGACATTACTGCCACGGTTGAGCTGCTCTTGGAGCACGGCCCTCACCTGCCGCATCCCTATTCATCGGGTATGCAGAGTTCACGCCACGGACATATGCGCGAGCTTAGGGTACAAAGCAGAGGTCAACCGATCCGCGTCTTCTATGCCTTTGATCCGAGACGAGTAGCAATCCTATTGATCGGGGGCGACAAGACAGGCAATGACCGGTTTTACGACCAGTACGTGATGATGGCTGATAAACTTTACGATGAGCATCTTGAAACCCTGCAAAAGGAAGGATTGATCCCATGAGTGGTCGCCGTCCCTTTAGTGAGTTGACCAAAGACTTCACGCCGGAGCGCCGTCAGCGCATTGAGGCGAAAAAGGCCGAGTTGCGGACCGCCATGCCACTGCACGAGCTACGGCAGGCACAGGTTATGACCCAGAAGGCGCTGGGCGAGACCTTGGCGGTGAACCAACCTGCCATCGCCAAGATGGAACGGCGGACGGATATGTACGTCTCGACTCTTCGCTCTTACATCGAAGCATTGGGCGGACGGCTAAAGATCGTCGCCGAGTTCCCAGAGGGCGAAGTCGCAATAAC
>VXZF01000442.1 GCA_009845645.1 Gemmatimonadota bacterium
TTCCGCATTCTACCGCTTGCCCGCTGCACATCCGTATAGTATATTTTTGGATTCCGTTTTTCGCCCCTCGCGCCTACACGAACTCATGGAAACACAAGATATCGTCGTCCGCGGTGCCCGCGTCCACAACCTCAAGAATCTCCATCTTACCCCCCCCAAAAACAAACTAATTTGCTTCACCGGCGTCTCCGGCTCAGGCAAATCCTCGCTGGCCTTCGACACCCTGTACGCCGAAGGACAGCGCCGCTACGTCACCTCGCTGTCGGCGTACGCGCGCCAGTTTTTGGGCCAAATGGAAAAGCCCGACGTCGATCAAATCACGGGCCTGTCCCCCACCATCTCCATCGCCCAGAAAACCGCCGGCCAAAGCCCCCGCTCCACCGTCGGCACCATCACGGAAATCTACGACTACTTGCGCGTGCTCTTCGCCCGCGTCGGCACCCCGCATTGCACCGAGTGCGGCGAGCCTATCGGCGCACAGACCCGCGCGCAGATCGCCGCCCGCATCCGCGCCCTGCCGGTCAACTCGCGCCTGCACATCCTCGCCCCAGTCGTCCAAGAGCGCAAAGGCGAATACCACGAACTTTTTGCGGATCTGCAAAAGTCCGGCTACATCCGCGTGCGCGTCGATGGCCAAATCTTCACCCTCGACCAAGCCCCCGAACTCGACCGCTACAGCCGCCACAACATCGAAGTCGTGGTCGATCGCTTGATTCTCCGCGAGGGAGAAAACCGCCGCTTGGAAGAGGCCATCGACAACGCCCTGCGCCTCGGGCAAGGGACCTTTATCGTCGCCCGCGAAGGAGCCGACGACTTCCTGCTCAGCGACCGCTTCGATTGCACGGCCTGCGGCATCTCCTACCAAGAGCCAACGCCGCAGATGTTTTCCTTTAACAATCCCCAAGGCATGTGCCCAGACTGCCACGGCCTCGGCACACAAGTGCTGATGAGCGAGCGCCTGATGGTACCCGACCCGGCCAAGACCCTGCGTGCCGGTGCGCTCGCGCCGCTCGGCGAACTAGGCAGCAACCGCTGGCGCTTGCATCTATACGAAGGCGCGGCCGAGCACCTCGGCTTTGATCTCGACACGCCGTGGGGTGAACTCGTAGCCGAGCAGAAGCACGGTTTCCTCTACGGCCTCGGTGACAAAAAAATCACCTTTACGTACACCAACCTCCGTGGCTCAAGTTGGTCGCACAACGACAAATACGAAGGCGTCATTCCGTTTCTCGAAGAAAAGTTTCGCGGGGCCAAGGAGAAACAGCGCCGCGAATTAGAGCAATACATGGGTGTGCATCACTGTGAGCGGTGCGACGGCGGTCGCTTGCGGCCAGAGTCCCTCGCCGTCAAGATCGACGGACGCAACGTCCCGCAGCTAACCGCCATCCCCATCGAAGAAGCGCGCGACTTCTTCCGCGCCGTGGCCTTTGAGGACGCCAAAGCCCTCATCGCCGAAGAAGCGCTCAAAGAGATTCGCGGCCGCTTGCAGCTCATGTGCGACATGGGCTTGGGCTATCTAACCCTCGACCGCGGCGCGCATACCCTGTCCGGCGGCGAGGCCCAGCGCATCCGCCTCGCCTCGCAGATCGGCTCCGGTTTAGTCGGCGTGCTGTACATCCTCGACGAGCCTTCCATTGGCCTGCACCACCGCGACAACCAGCGGCTGCTGGACACCCTCAAGCGCCTGCGCGACATCGGCAACACGGTCATCGTCGTCGAGCACGACGAAGAGACCATGCGCGAGGCTGATGTGGTCGTGGACTTTGGCCCCGGGGCGGGCGAGCGCGGCGGCAAGCTGGTCGCCTGCGGCCCGCCGAGCCACATCGAGCACGACCCCCAATCCCTCACCGGACGCTATCTCGCAGGTGAGGAAGCCATCCCGGTCCCTAGCCAACGCCGTAACGGCAACGGCAAGTGGCTGGTCGTCGAAGGGGCATGCCAGCACAACCTCAAAGACATCGAGGCGCGCATCCCCCTCGGCCTGTTCACCTGCGTCACTGGCGTCTCTGGTTCGGGCAAAAGCTCGCTGATCAACGACATCGTCTTCAAAAAGCTCGACTGCGTCCTCCACCGCGCCCTGCACGAGCCGGGTGCACACGCGGCGATCCAAGGCGTGGAGCACCTCGACAAGGTCATCCGCATCGACCAGAAGCCCATCGGCCGCACGCCCCGCTCCAACCCGACCACGTACACTGACGCGTTTACGCCCATCCGCCAGCTCTTTGCCAAGCTGCCCGAGGCCCGCCTGCGCGGCTACCAACCGGGCCGCTTTTCCTTTAACGTCAAAGGCGGGCGCTGCGAAGCCTGCGCGGGCAATGGAGCCAACTTGGTGGAGATGGAGTTTCTCGCCGACATCTGGGTCACCTGCGAAGTCTGCGCGGGCCGCCGCTTCAATCGCCAGACCCAGACCATCAAATACAAGGGGCATTCTATCGCCGACGTGCTGGAAATGGAGGTCGAGGAAGCGCTCAATCTTTTCGAGAACGTCGCCCCCGTGCGCCGCGTGCTTCAGACCCTGTACGACGTGGGCCTCGGCTACATCAAGCTCGGCCAGCCCGCCCCCACTCTGTCCGGCGGCGAGGCCCAGCGCATTAAGCTGGCTAAGGAACTCTGCCGCCGCAGTACGGGCCGCACCCTCTACATCCTCGACGAGCCGACCACCGGCTTGCACTTTGCCGACGTGGACAAGCTGCTGCGCATCCTCCACACCTTTGCCGACCAAGGCAACAGCGTCGTCGTCGTCGAGCACAACATGGAGGTCATCAAGACCGCGGATTACATCCTCGACTTAGGCCCCGAAGGGGGCGAGGACGGCGGTTGGATCATTGCGGCCGGACCGCCGGAAGCCGTGGCCCAAAACGAGCAGTCGCACACCGGCCACGCGCTCAAAAAGGCGCTCAAACCGCAGCGGGCCGCACTGCCAGCGGCGGCGACCAACGGCCACGGCGAGGGCAACGGCTGGATCCGCGAGATTGAGATCCTCGGCGCGCGCCAGCACAACTTGCGCAACATCGACGTCAAAATCCCCCGCGACCAGCTAACGGTCATCTCCGGCGTCTCCGGCTCGGGCAAGTCTTCGCTGGCCTTCGATACCCTGTACGCCGAGGGGCAGCGCCGCTACGTGGAGTCGCTGTCGGCGTACGCGCGGCAGTTTCTCGAACAGATGCAAAAGCCCAAGGTCGAGCGCGTCTCCGGGCTGTCGCCAGCCATTGCCATCGAGCAGAAAGCGCCCAGCCGCAACCCCCGCTCCACGGTCGGCACAGTCACCGAAGTGTACGATTACATCCGCGCGCTGTACGCGGCCTTAGGCACCCAGTACTGCCCGCGCTGCCATGTGCCGGCCGGCACGCAGACCGCGCAGGAAATGGTCGAGCGCATCGCGCAGATGCCCGCCGGCCGCCGCATCCTCATCCTCGCGCCCATAGAGCCGCGCCAAAACGAAGGCTACGAGACCCTGTTAGCGCGCGCCCGCAGCGATGGCTTCCTCCGCGCCCGCATCGACGGCACAGTCCACGACTTGCGCGAAGAAATTCAACTAGAGCGCCGCCATCGCCACCGCATCGAACTCGTCGTTGATCGCCTTGCCGTCCGCGCTAGCGACCGCGGCCGCCTCACCGAATCCATCGAGCGCGCTCTAGAGTTGGGAGGCGGCGAGCTAGTCGTAGCCTCGCCCGACGATGAAACCGAGGAACGCTTCAGCCGCCGCTATTCCTGCCCGGAGTGCGGTCGAGCCTTCTCGCCCCTGTCGCCGCAGTGCTTCTCCTTCAACCACCAGCAGGGCATGTGCCAAGTTTGCGAGGGACTAGGGCTAGGGCAGGGCGTTGATCGCGAGCGAGTAGTAGTGCCGCATCTCAGCGTGCGCGAGGGAGCCATCCGTGCTTGGGGACCGGTGCAAGACCCGGCGTTTGACCGCCTACTCTCCGTCGCGGGGGAGGCCCTGGGCTTCAGCTTGGACACGCCGTATGCCGCACTCGCGCCCGAAGCCCGGCGCGCCCTGCTCTACGGCGCGCCCGAGCAGCAATTAACCGTGGACGACCTCGGCTTCCGCTACGCCGGCGTCCTGCCGCCCCTCGACGAGTACGCCAGCACCAGTCGGCGGCATCGGCATCTCTTGGGCCAAGTCCCGTGTTCGGCCTGCGAAGGCAGCCGCCTTAAGACCGACAGCCGCGCCGTGTATCTCCGCGACAAGAGCATCGTCCAAGTCGCCCGCCTGCCCATCGCCGAGAGCCTGTCTTTCTTCCGCGACATGCACCTGCACGAGCGCGAGCGCGACATCGCCGGCGAGCTGTTGCAGGAAATCCGCACGCGCCTCGGCTTTTTAGACCGCGTCGGCCTTGGTTACATCGACTTGGAGCGCCGCGCCGCGACCCTGTCCGGCGGCGAGGCCCAGCGCATCCGCCTCGCCTCCCAGATCGGCTCCGGCCTCACTGGCGTGCTCTACCTGCTCGACGAGCCGACCATCGGCCTGCATCCACGCGACAACGCCCGGCTGTTGGACGCTCTCAACTCCCTGAAGGACTTGGGCAATACCATCGTATTAGTCGAGCACGACCGCGATACCCTCGAAGGAGCCGACCACATCGTCGATCTCGGCCCGGGCGCGGGCAGCGAGGGAGGCAACCTCGTCGCGGCCGGGATGCCCAGCCAGCTCGGCAACGGCCGGCAGTCGCTCACCAGCGCGTACCTGCGCGGCGAGTTGCACATCCCGGTTCCGGCCAGCCGCCGCAAAAGCCGCCGCGGGCAACTCGTGGTGCGCGGCGCGCGCCAGCACAACCTCAAAAACATCGACGTGCCCATCCCGCTCAGCCGCCTCGTGTGCGTCACCGGCGTCTCAGGGTCGGGCAAGTCCTCGCTCGTGGAAAGCGTGCTCTTCAACGCGCTAGCCAACGAGTTGCACAAGGCCAACCGCCCGGTCGGCGAACACGACCAAATCGACGGGGTTGAGCACATCGACAAAGTCATCCACATTGACCAAACCCCCATCGGCCACTCCCCGCGCTCCACGCCAGCCACGGTCATGGGCGTCTTCGACCTGATGCGCCAACTCTACGCGGACCTGCCGGACGCCAAGGTCGCCGGTTTTGCAGCAGGGCGCTTCAGTTTCAACAAGCCTGGGGGCCGCTGCGAGACCTGCGAGGGGCTGGGGCAGCGCTGCATTGAGATGCACTTCTTGCCCGATGTGTGGGTCGAATGCGACCACTGCCGCGGCCAGCGCTACACGCCCGAAGTTCTGCGGGTGCAGTTCAAAGGACACTCGATTGCCGACGTGCTGCAGATGCGAGTGCGCGATGCCCTCGTCCTCTGCGAGAACATCCCCCGCATTCGCAAGCGCCTGCAAATCATGGAAGACGTCGGTTTGGGCTACATGTCCTTGGGGCAATCCTCCACCACCCTGTCCGGCGGCGAAGCCCAGCGCCTCAAGCTGGCCGCGGAATTGTGCCGCCCCGACACCGGGCAGACCCTCTACATACTCGACGAGCCAACCACCGGCTTGCACTTGGCCGACATTGAGTGCCTGCTCGCCGTGCTCCACCGCCTCGTCGATGCCGGCAACACCATGGTCGTTATCGAGCACAACATGGATGTCATCAAGACCGCGGATCACCTCATCGACTTAGGGCCAGAGGGAGGCGATCAAGGGGGGACACTCGTCGCCGCAGGTGTGCCAGAAAAAGTAGCCCAGAGTCGGCAATCGCACACCGGACGCATTCTCGCCGACGTGCTGCAGCGCGACAAAAAGGCGCGGCGGACATGAGCGAGTTGTACCTGCCCCAACGCGCCTTTTTCGAGTTTTCCTTTCGCTGCCCTCGGCGGCAGAAACCACCCAAGATCAACGGCAACTTGCGCGATTGGGACGACGCAGAGCGCGTGCCCGACCTGATGGCTGTCGATGGCCACCAGCCCTTTGCCTCGGTCTATATGGCCTACGACGACAGCGGCCTGTACTTTGCCTGCGAGGTCAAGCGCAAGACGACCTACAAGCTCAACCCGCTCCAACCTGCTGCCGGCGACAGCCTCGAACTTTTCATCGACACCCGCGACGTCAAGGAGCATCGCGCCAACCGCTTCTGCCACCGATTTTACGTCTTGCCCGGCGGCAGCGGCAAGGACGGCAAGCAACCCATCGCCCGCCAAACCTCCATTGAGGACGCCCGCGAACAGGCTCCGCCCTGCCCGGAAGACTCGATTGAGACGGGTCTGCGCCGGCTTAAGCGGAGTTATCAGCTAGAGATCAAACTGCCGGCCGCGGGTCTCAATGGCTTTGCGCCGAGGGAGTTCAGCCGGGTCGGGTTTGCATACCTGTTGCACGATGCACAGCACGGCACCCAGTCTTGGTCGTCGATCTCGGACATGGGCGTAGAGCGCGATCCGAGCACTTGGGGCACGGCCGAACTGGTGGACTAGGTTTTTACCCATGCCAAGAAGGTGTAGTTGACGCGCTAGGCGTCGTCTTGGAAGTTCTAACGAGTAGTGAGGAAAGGGACTCTTGAAATAAGGAACGGACATGGGAGCCACGCACGTCACCGTAACCATTCGCAATCCGGCTGAGCCGCACCGCACTTGGGAAGGGCTGTTTCTGGTTGATACTGGGGCGACGGATTGCCTCGTCCCAAGGCAGCACCTCGCAGCCATCGGCCTTGAGCCGCAAGGCCAGCGGACATACGAGTTGGCCAATGGGACCGAACTCAAGCTCGACATCGGGGTCGGGCAAATCGAATTCATGGGCGAATTCGTCGGCGGCACGATTATCTTCGGCAACGCGGACGCCGAGCCGCTGCTGGGAGTAACAGCCCTCGAATCCGTGGGCATTGAAGTAGATCCGCTCAATCAGCGACTGAAAAGACTTCCTGCGGTACGGCTTAAAAGGGCGGGTGCGGGAATCTGAAAATAAGTGTGAGATGCTTCGATTCCGCTTCGCTCCACTCAGCACGACACCGAGAAGCAGCGCATCAGCACCTGTCATGCTAAGCGAAGAGAAGCATCGCATACCGCTCTACTGTCGTGTACTTTAGCAGTTATATTTAAGATAGTATAGTTTACCCGCGCATTCACCCAAGACCTTTGCCAATGCCTAATTCCGCTGTAATCCACCGGGTTTTCGGGGTGGGGATTTTCGTGCTGACGTTGGGAATGTACGTGAAGACCCTCGCGCCAACCGTGTCGTTTTGGGACTGCGGCGAGTTTATCGCCACGTCCTACATCCTCGGCGTACCCCATCCTCCCGGCGCTCCTTTGTACGTGCTGCTGGGGCGTGTCTTCACCTTGTTCCCCTTCGGCGAAGTCGCCATTCGCGTCAACTTCATGTCCGCGCTGACCTCCGCGCTGGCGATTTGGTGCGTCTATCTATCGACCGTCGCGCTCGGGCGGCGGGCGTTGGGCGGTCAGCCTCTGCAACCGCTGGGCGACGCCCGCGACATCGGCGTCCTCGCCGGTGGGGCCGTAGCCGCGCTGATGTTGGCGTTCTCCTACACCCAGTGGTACAACGCCTCCGAAGCCGAGGTGTACGGCTACTCCATCTTGTTCACCTGTTTGGGGCTGTGGTTGATTTTCTACTGGGAGGGCAGCGGCGCTGGCGCGGCCAACGACCGCTGGTTGTTGGCGCTGGCGTATTTGTTCGGCCTCGGCGGCGGCGTGCATTTGTTGTGCCTGTTGACGATTCCATCGCTTATGCTGCTGGCGTGGTTTGCCGACCGCCAGTTGCAACGGCTGATCGTGCTTCTGGTCGGCTGGGGCGTATTCGGCGGACTGGCGCTGATGGCATTGGGGCCGGGAGCGCAGTGGAATGGTGTGATGG
>VXZF01000092.1 GCA_009845645.1 Gemmatimonadota bacterium
GTGGTACTGCGGACTGGAACCGCCTTTTCTTCCTTAGCCTTGTCTGAAACCCCTGGCGAAGTGCCGCAACGAGTGGTGGGAGGCAATGTCTTTGCCCTGACCCAAGAAAGTTCCAATGCCTCGCTCATCCGCGACCCGGGAAATCTGGTGGTCCAAGTGGCGAAAAAGGGCGACTTGCTGATCAACGTCAACGCCGTGCCAACAGTCTTTACGCCCAATGGGGATCAGATCAACGATAGTGCGCAGATACATTTTGACATAACCGATCTCATCAGCGGAGCCAATGTGGGGCTGCGGATATACGACTTGTCCGGCAGCATGGTGCGGGAAGTCTATCGCGGGATCGAACAGAGTGGTCGCTTTACTCGAACGTGGGACGGTACCGATGGTCAAGGAAACACCGTGCCGCCGGGCCTCTACATTTTCAACATTGATTTGGACACCGACGGCGGCAAGGCCGAGGCGAGCGGCCTCATAGGCGTGGCCTATTGAAGGCTGGCCGGGGTATGGATTGCTTCTGCGAAGCTTGCTAACGGGAGGGACACCTGATGGTAGATGCAGGTTACAGAGAATGGTCTAGAGTATGGATAGCACTGTGGATAGTCGCGGCTTTGAGCACGACGGCTTTTTCCCAAGACTACAACAATCGCCTCGGGCAGCAGAGGGGGGGCAAGGTCACCTTTGAACCCTTGGGACCAGGGGTATTTTTCGATGCCCTCGATCCCACAGTGAAACGATGGTACGTCCCTCAAGAACTCTACCACGATTACCGCTTCCGGACTTGGGAATACTCCAACTATGCCCGAGATCGCTATGAGCGCTACGTAAACACTACTCGGGAAGGCGAATATTTCTACGACACGTTCGGCAATTTCGTCAACCGGGGGTGGCTCATCTACGACTGGCGTCAGGAAGCCTTGACCCCTCTAGGCAGTTCCATCTACCAGGATTCGCGGTATCAGGGCTGGTTCAACCAAGTGTTGATCGCCACGGATTCAAAAGGCGGTGCTCTCTACTCCATAACCACGGGGGATCAGATACGCACCACGCTCACCCCCATGACCTTTTCCAAGCCTGCATTCAACGGTATTCAGCTAGATTTAGCAGCCGATAAATACGCTGGCACGCTCCTTCTTTCAAGGATCAGTAGCCCGGTCAGGTCGTCCGTCTCCAGTGCCGACACCCGGACCAATGCCACCAATATGATCGGCGGTCGGGCCCTAGCCCAGGTGGGTGATTTCGTCACCGTCGGCGCAACTTGGGTCAATGCCCACAACACCCGTACCACGCTGGGCTCCTTCGACAGCAACCCCACCAAGGGCACACTGGGCGACGGGCAGGCCAGAGTACCTATCAACGCCATCGCCCTCGTGCTCAGCGACGATTCTCCCGAAGACGGGGAGGGAGGCACCGCGCTCTTTTCCCACGATCTAGTCGTGGTGCGCGAAGATTTCCAGAACGGAATCCGCGAAACGCTCAGCCTTGCCGACCTAACCAACGATCCAACGCGCTGGCCAGTCATAGAAGGCGGTTTTCGGGAAGAGGGTTTCCTAGCGGCCAACGGCATTCAGCGGATCATCATCAACTACGATTTTAACGATCCGGCCTATGTCGGTCCCGATCCGACTGAGATCGTAAAAGTGACCTTTGATTTGGTACTGGCCAACGACTACAAAGTCGAGGTGTGGTCCGACCGCCAGACCGGGCAGCAAACCCCGCCGGAAGCGCCTCTGACCAGAGCGATCCTTGACGAGAGGAATCCGGTCTTACTCGAGATCGCACGTGCACCCGACAATACCAAGGACGGCTCTAACCGGAGAAGGCTGGTTTTCGACTACGGCCTACCCACTGCCACGCAGATTTACGGCTTTACCATTGAGGCGCAGGATGTCCTAGGTTTCAACTTCTACGGCGAGTACGACATCAACCAGAAATTCAGACAGTATCCCAACCTAGCCTTGTTTACCGACGACCGTTCCTTTGAGGACGCTTCGACCCGAGCGGATGCTTGGATGATGAACCTCTCCTTTCAGGATTATCCTTGGTTCTTCTTCGGCGAGGCCTTTTCCATGGACCACGACTACTCCACTAGTTCCTTCCTGCTCAACCAAAATGGCGATATCAACTACGACCAGCCTTCCCAGTTTTTCTACGAGTTCGTCGAGGACAACGACGATCAAGATCGCACTCCCGACTGGCAGCGAGGCGGTCAGCCAGGTCCCGATTTTGCCATCTTCCCCGGTTGGGACGAAAACAACGACTTCGTAAGCGATTTCAACCAGAACGACAATCGGACAATCAGCAATCGCATCCCCGATTACGACGAACCCTTTCTCAGGTACGAGGTCGATCGGCCGGAATTTCTCTTTGGCATTGACTTGAACAACAACGACTGGATTGACCGTTTCGAAAACGACGACGAGCCAGATTTTCCCTATAAGAGGGACCACAGAGGCTACAATGCCTATTCCGGCGCTCATGTCATCCCAGGTGTCAGGGTGAGCGTGGGACAAACCCGCGAGGAACTGCTCTCCTCCGAGCGAGAAAACACGACCACCTACGGGCTGGTGACCGTGGATGAGAATTGGGCCGGCCTAGGGCGTTTACGGGCATTCAATATGCTAAAACGAGCCAAAGATACCATCCCCGATGACCGCCGTGCACCACAGGGATTTCTCTTGGCGGGTCTGCCCGCCAAGGTCGCCGATATTCTGCCCGCCCAGGATACCTGGGTGAATTCCCTGTTTATCGGATTCGACTATACGCGGATTCCACAGCTAAACATCCGCAATAAGATCAAATACGATCTGTACGTTCAGCGCAGCGATGATCTCAGGGCTTTGGACAGAAGCCCGCTCCACGATAGGTCGTCCTTTTTCGGGCTTATCAACAAAGTAGATTATACCTACCGATTTGAAGGTCTGAGCATCCAGCCGCGCTTCAAAAGTCAGTACTTGAAGCGCACGCCATTCTTGCGCCGCGAGGCAGATATCGAAGAATGGGATGGATTCTTGTCAATGATCCTCAAATTCCCAGTGCTGAGGCATTCGATGATTGAAATGGGCACGGAGTTCAGACAGCTAAGGGAATTGAGGGCAGACGAAGATGCCTTGGTCCAAGAGAGCGTCTTGGGACCGACTGGAGACCTAAACGAGACTAACCTAGCCGTTCAGTGGTCAACCACAACGGATTACCTAGGGTATGTATTACTGCTACAGACAGGGTTCCGACTGTCTAGGCAATCCTTAGAGACCATCGAGATGCTGGATCTGGAGGTCGACAAAAAGTCCACCGTCGAAACTGGCACCACTACCTTCATAACCATCTACGCCGGGGTGGAACAGTAAATGGCAGGCGCTGATTACACCTGTGGAGCAAGCGAGAACCTTGCTTTGGGTACTCCGTCCTTTTGCGCACAGTCCAATAGGAGGGATCCATGCTAAAAAGGTCCGGCTCGTGGTATGTCGTGGGAATACTCTGCGCACTAGCTTTATCGTCCGCTACTGGATGGGCTGCGCAAAACTATGGGGCTCGCTTAGGGCACCGAGCCAACGACGGCACAGTGGTGTATCGCTCTGAGGGTCCCAAGACCCTGCTGGGCAACGTAGAGCCATCGGTGCAGAAACGGTATCTGCCCCAAGAGCTGTATCAGGAGTACCAATGGCAGACTTGGCAGTACACGAACTACGCTGGCAATCCCTACCAGAGATATGTAGAGCCAAGCCTCTGGGGCGACTATTTCTACGACGTGTACGGAAATTTTCTGACTAGAGGATGGTTGGTTTACGACTGGACCGAGGATCACCCGAGAATCTCCGAAGGCAGCCGGCTGCTGAAAAGAGGAGCATATTCTGGTTTCTTTAACTCATTGATTGTAGCCTCCGACCAGAAAGGTCAATATTCTTTTTCTATTTCCGTTGGCGACGAACTGTTCACGACCCTGACGCCAATGACCTTTCGCAAATCCGTGTACAACGGCGCCCAAGTCGATCTCATGTCGGACGCGGTCGAACTGACTGGTATCTTTTCCCGCATCAGCGCACCGGGCTTCATCACCGATCCGAATCCGGCCTCTTTCAACAACTACACCAACCTGATAGGGGGCCGGACCAGGGTCCGGCTAGGCGATGCCATTACCCTAGGAGGAGTCTTCGTCAATTCCCACAACGGGCGGGGGACCGTACAGAGCTTTGAGGGCAATCCCTTCAAAGGGGAATTAACCTCGCTGCAGTTACAAAACCAGATCAGTACTATTGTCATCCGGCTGAGCGACGACTCACCGGCCGATGATGTCGGGGGGAGTGTCCTACTAGCGGATAATGTAGAAATAGCGACGACTATCGGCGACAGAGACACCGTGCTAGTCGGCAATGAAATCGGCTTCACGCCCTATAGGCAGGGGGGCACCATTATCGAAGGCGTGCGCACGGCTAACGGTACGGAACATATCACGCTGCGTTACGACTTGAACGACCTAGCGGTGATTCTCGACGACAAGGATGCCATCAACAACATCCGAGATCTCCGCTTCAGACTGGTCCTAGTCAACGACTATCGGATCGAAATCACCTCCGATCAGCAGACCAACTTTGAAGGACAGCCGGTCTTTCTGCTGATGGCCCAAGCCGAAGGCAATATTCAGGACGGATCGAATAAGCGCGAAGTGGTCTTCAACTACGGCTTGCCCACGGCTAACCAGCTACTGGGCTTCACGATCGAGGCCCAAGATTTCCTAGGATTTGACTTTTACACCGAGTTCGATGTGAACCACCAGTACAGAAAATACCCCAATCGCCGGGTGAAGACGCACAGGGCTTACTCGGGACTCGTCGGTGCCGAAAACGCCAAAGCCTGGATGATGAATCTGTCCAAAACGGTCTTCTCTTGGTCCCTCTTTGCCGAGGGTTTCTACATGGACGCGGCCTACAATACTAGTCCCTTCATATCAGACGGTAGCGGCCGAGTAGATTACGAAGACGGGACTAGGAGCATCTACGACTTCGTCGACGACAACGACGATCAGGACAAGAAGCCCGACCAGAAGCGGCGCTACCAAGATCCTAGGACTGGCGAGGAATTCCGCGTCGCCAGAACCGGAAGATCCGCCGAAGGTTTCGCCGACGAGGCCGTGTTCCCCGGCTGGGACCAGAATAACGATTTCATCTCCGATTTCAACCAAAATAGCAACATTTTCAGTGAGAACCGCTTCCCGGACTACGAGGAACCCTTCCTGCGCTACGGTTCAGACCGCCCTGAATACCTCTTCGGGATCGATCTCAACAACAACGGCTGGGTCGACCAGTTCGAAAACGACAACCTGCCCGATTATCCCTACAAAAGAGATCGCAAGGGCTACAACCTGTACCTGCGCAATCAGGCAACTCCGCACCTGCAACTCACCGTCGGGCAGGCTCGCGAACAACTCCTTTCGGACGATCGCCAAAACCTGACCACGTACGCCCTAGTAAGCTTTGAAAAGGAGTACGCCCGGATCGGACGAGTAGGCATCTTCGACATGATCAAAAAGGCGGCAGACGATATTCAGGACGATCTCTTTCAATGGGTACAAGCTCCAGGTTTGCCCGGAGCGCACCAAGCAATAGACGATCCCCTCTTCGCCCAAGACACTTGGATCAATACTTTTTGGCTAGGCCTTGACCGTCGGACCAATATCGGAGTCAATTTTTCCAATAAATTCAAGTACGAGACCGTGAGGCAGCGGGAGAAAGGTAACAATCTAGATTTTAAGGACGATACGCGTTTTCTTGGGATTATCAACAAGGCCGACTATCTGTACCAGTACAAAACTCTGACGGTGCGGCCGAAGATCAAGAGCGAACTTCTCAAGGACAATACTCCCTATTCTATGGGAGGTGTGCGTCCTGTGCGGGATCAATGGACTGGTTTGTTCTTCCTGACCTTCGAATTCCCCGTTCTGCGGCGAACGACCATAGAGACGGGTATAGAACAACTCTTCTTCAGGGATTCGGTGATTGATGAGGACGATTTAGCAGCGGGTGAATTCACCGAGGATTTCAACAGCACGGTCTTGGCCATGCAGCTTTCGAACAGAGGGCAGTACCTAGGCTATGTGCTCACGGCCCAACTCGGCTACAGTATCCGCAGAATCAGCCGAGAGCGCGTCGAACAAGATGACCGGTCGCAGATGGATAGTACCGTGTTCATGACAATATACGCCAGTCTGAAAGATTGACGCTGAGCGGCAAATTCTACTCCCGATTCCATAAAAAAGGAAGCGCCTCTTATGCCAAGTACCGTCTCTGCGCCAAGTCTGGGACTGGTGGAGTCTCTCTTTGCAGAAATCAAAAAAATACCGTGCATCAACTCCCACTCCCACATGGGGCCGGAAGCCGAGCGTCTAGCGCAACAGCTAGACGCCCTCGACTTTTTCAATCACGCCTATCCGGCCGCCGACTTGGTGGTGGCCGGGCTCTCTCCCGAGAATAAAGAGGTCCTTTTCGACGATCGACGCCCGCTAGACCAGCGGTGGGACCTGTTCGAGCCGTACTGGAACCGAATCCGCCTGACCGGGTACTCCCAGTGCATCTTGACCGGTTTCCGCGATCTGCTCGGCTTCGACGACCTGACAGCCGCCACGGTTGGACCGCTCTCCGAGGCCATCCAAGCACATAGCAAACCGGGCTTCTACAAAACGGTGCTACAGCAGCGGGCCAATATCGCAATATCAGTGGTCAATATGGAAGATCTGATAGAGGTGGACCGAACCTTATTCCTGCCCCTGCCCCGCCTCAACCGCTTCAGCATGCTCCGCACGGCTGAGCAAATCCACGCTATAGAGCGCGACTACGATGTATCCATCGGCGATCTGCGCCAGCACGTCGCAGTAATACAACAGGTGTGCCAGACTTGGAAAGAGGCCCAAGTGGCCGGGGTCAAGATGTCGCAATCCTACCACCGCCGCATGGACTTCAAAGAGCGGGATGCCAGCCAAGCCGCCGTTATTTTTGACCGTCTGTTACAGGACGACTACGCGGGGCTGGATTCGGAAGAAGGTGCTCTGCTGGAGGACTATCTGGTCTTCCAGTGCTGTCAGGCCGCGGAGGAAGCCGACCTGACTGTCCAGTTCCACCTAGGCATGCGAGCGGGCAACAATGGAGGCATGGAAGGGTGTAGTCCGGTGCCACTCATTCCCTTGCTGCAGGCCTTCCCCCAAGTCCGCTTTGATTTCTCCCACGCCGGTTTCCCCTATCTGCGCGAGGGAGCCGTGTTGGGCAAAACCTTTGCCAATGTCTATCTGAACATGTCTTGGATTCACATCATCTCCCCCTTTGGGTCTCGGCTAGATCTGAGAGAGTGGCTCCAGATGGTGTCCTACAACAAAATTATCGCCTTCGGGGACGATTTACAGCAGGTCGAAACGGTCTATGGACACTTGCAGATGGCGCGCCAAAATTTCGCCTATGCGCTGGGGGCCATGCTGGAAGAGGGCTTGCTGTCCGAATCGACAGCGCTCGATGTGGCCCAAGCGGCCTTTCGCGACAACCCGGCGATGATCTACGGAGTCAATACCTGAGCATAGATATTACCAGTCATGCACATTGTGGCCCTGCGCGGGAAACCAGATCACATCCACTACTCCCGAGAGCACGACGCCGATTACATAGCCCACGCCCAAGCCGTAGAAAAAAGGCTTGCCCTTGCGGTACGCTCTGACCCCGCCGTAGCGCAGCGGTAGCA
>VXZF01000180.1 GCA_009845645.1 Gemmatimonadota bacterium
CTACCGGATACAACGTCGGTCTGAAACGCTGGTCCTACCGAGGCCGGGTCGGCTGGCAGCGGACGGTAGGTAAGGTGGCTCTGGAATACGGGAGAGGGCCGGTGCCGCGTATTCCTTCAGACAGCTATATCCCTTTGCTCAACAGCGGCCAGTTCCTGTTAGGCTTGGACGACTATTTTGATTATTACTGGAACGAAAGGCTGCGAGCGCGGCTTCATCTTGCTCTGCCGAGTCAGGTCGGCTTGGCAGTGGGCCTTAACCACGAGGAGCATTCTTCGCTACAGGAGACGACCGCTTTCAGTCTGTTAAATCGGGACCGGAGGCCGCGGCCCAATCCGGCGATTGAGGAAGGTCGGCTGCGTTCAGTAGAGGCGGGCCTCGAATGGGGCGGGCCGTACCAGCCTTTTGGATTGACGGCCAATCGGCGGGTCGCAGTGGGGGTGGAGCACAGCAGCACTGGACTGGGCAGCGACTTTTCCTTCACTCGTTTGCGCTTAGCCTTGGACGGCCATTTCAAAACCTTTCTCAAGCGCCGCGTCACGCCCAACGCGCTCGATGTGCGGCTGGTGGCGGGATACTCGATCGGCGATGTGCCAGTGCAGCGCTTTGGATGCTTGGAGGCCAGCATGGGCTTTTTCTCCCCCTTTGGCGCTTTCCGCACGATGCGCGGCCATCCCTATGAGGGGGAGCACTACGCGGCCCTGTACTGGGAGCATAACTTCAAGACCACGCCCTTTGAGTTGTTGGGGCTGTGGGATTGGGCCATGCGGGGTGCAGGGCTGGTGGTACACGGGGCTTCGGGGCGGACGTGGATTGATCCGAAGCGGCGAGCCAAACTGGGGTACGATCCGCGCTACGAGGCGAGTTTCCACCATGAGGTGGGAGCCTCGCTCATGCTGTACCATCTGCTGCGCCTCGATTTCACCCGGCGGTTGGATCGGCCCGGCTGGGGCGTGGGGTTGAGTTTGGTGCGCTTTGATTTTGGGGGTAATGTTACTGTAAGGATGTAATCCTTGACGTTGACGGACAACATGTTGCTGCCAGCGATATTTCGGACGAATTTCACCGGACGCTTGGGCTAGCCGAGGCTTTTTACCACGAATGAGGAAGGAATCGACCATGCGTTATCTCATGTTAGCCGTTTTTCTGTTCGCGTCGTCGGCGTATGCCGCGCCACTCCAAGAAGCACCTGAGGGCAATTACGATTTGGTCGCCGTCGAAGTTGTCCATATACCTGAGGAAGTGGTGGTCGGCGATGAAGTCGTATTCGTCAACCATCTGGCCAACCGAGGCACTGACGCCATTCCTCCCCGCACCTATTGGGTCGATTTTTACGTGGACGGCGAGTGCGTCAGCTTCGATCACGGCACGGGAGGTTTGAGGCCGGGCGGGACTAGTACCTACTCGAAGGCCGAAGGCTACTATCACTTCAAGCCGACGGAACCGGGGACGTACACGTATCGCTGGATACTGGACAAGGAAGAGAATCTGCCCGAGACAGACGAGACTAATAATGTCATTGAGGGGACCATCGTCGTGGCCGAGCGCTCGGCTGAGCACGACGAGCTCCAAGCGGCCAAACAGGCCCTGCTAGATCAGCTCGAACTCATCGGCAAAAATATGGTGGAAGGGAGCTATCCCCCCGAACTCGAGCTTAGCCCGGATTCAACCCACCAAGAGTTACAGTGGTTCACAGAGTTGTTCGACGAGATCGGGATTAAAGTGCAATCGGGGGACTTTTATAGTAACTACCTGACGTCCCAGGCGTTCGCTCCTCCGGGGGGAAAGGCTACTCACCGCTTGGCCTTCAGAAACATGAGTGAGAGCGAATGGCCAGCGTTGTTCGTCCAGTATTTCGACGGGGAGGAATGGGCCAAACAGGCCATCAGCGAATTCTACCGGGACAATCAGGTTACGATGACCTTCAGAGTGGCTCACAACGAGCAAGCCGGTACTTTCCGCCTGCTGGAATCGAGTAGGGTGAGTTATCTTTCCCCGGATGAGAAGGGTTGGCTCGGCGTATGGTTGGCCGAGGGCGAGAGTGGCGCGGTCATTGACCGAATAGAGGACAGTAGTCCCGCTCAAGAGGCTGGCTTTGAACAAGGCGACATTTTGCTCACCCTGGTAGGGAAACCCATAATTTCCCCATCCCAACTAGACTTCCTACTGAGGCGTATGAAACCCGGCACTGAGGTTGCGTTCGGGCTAGTGCGCAATGGTGTCCAAATGGAGAAGACGGTACAGTTGGGAACTCAATCCGAACCCCGCCGCAGATGAGGACTGGGCGATGATCCTAGTCGTCGATGACGATATTTCCGTGACCACGTCGCTGTCCTTGCTGCTCAAGCAGGCCGGGTACCAGACCGCGACGGCCGCGTCTCCGGCGGAAGCTCTCGAATGGCTGGAGCGCAGTGAGTGCGAACTGGTCTTGCAGGACATGAACTTCTCGCGCCAGACCAGCGGCGAGGAGGGCATGGAATTGTTGCAAGAGATCAAGCAGCGGTGGGCGAGTGTGCCGGTCATTCTGATGACGGCTTGGGGGTCCATTGAGCTGGCCGTGCAGGGCATCAAGGCCGGTGCTGCGGATTTTGTCACCAAACCCTGGACCAACAAACAGATCTTACAGGCCGTGAAGACGGCGCTGGGCTTGGCCGCGGCAACGCCCGTCATTGAGCGCACTATCACGCGCGAGGAACTAGATCACCAAGGCGATTTCGCCAACATCATCGGCACAGACCCCCAACTGCTCAAGGTGCTCGGAGTCGTCAGCCGCGTCGCGCCCACCGAGGCTTCAGTGCTGATCACCGGCGAGAGCGGCACCGGCAAGGACGAAATCGCCCAAGCCCTCTTCCGCAATAGCAGCCGGCGCGATCAGCCCTTTGTCAAAGTAAACCTCGGCGGTATTTCCTCGACCCTGTTCGACAGCGAGATGTTCGGGCACGTGAAAGGGGCCTTCACCGACGCGCGGCAAGATCGCACTGGCCGCTTTGCGTTGGCCGATGGCGGCACCATCTTCCTCGACGAGATCGGCGACTTAGCCCCGAGCTGCCAAGTCAAGCTGCTGCGCGTTTTACAGGATCGGACCTATGAAGTGCTGGGGTCGAGCAAGACTCGTTCCGTGGATGTGCGGGTGATCTCGGCGACGAATCAGAATTTGCTGGAATTGGTCGAGTCGGGGACCTTCCGCGAGGACTTGCTCTATCGCCTCAACCTCATCGTTTTGCACCTGCCGCCCCTGCGCCAACGGCCGGATGATATTCCGCTGCTAGCGCGCCACTTTGCGCTGGGCGCGGCCCAAGCCTACCGCCGCGATTTGGAGATCGACGCTGCGGCCCTGAGCTGGTTGCAAACCCTGCCGTGGCCGGGCAACATCCGCCAGTTGAAGCAACTGGTCGAACGGACCGCGCTGATGAGTCCCAGTAGCGTCTTGGGGACCGACGACTTCTCCGCGGCCCTGTCGATGCAGCCCGAGGAAGGCCAGAGCGGATCGGGCGACCTGCCAGCGCCGGGCACCATGACCCTCGACGAGTTGGAACGGTCGATGATCGTCCGCTGCATGGAGCGCTACCAAGGCAACATCAGCCGGGTGGCTCAGGCATTGGGCTTGAGCCGGGCGGCGCTGTACCGCCGCTTTGAGAAATACGGGATCGACCCTTGAGCCTGCGCACCAAACTCATCCTCTACCTGATCGGTATTCACCTCGTGTTCGCGGGGCTTGCCGGGTATCTGTTGCGCGAGGAAAAGCCTTGGCTGTTGGGGGTCGAAGCATTCTTCGTCTTGTCTTTTGCGGTCGGCGTGCGCTTGATTCAGCATTTTTGGGTGCCGCTCGATCTAATCCGCACGGGTGCCGAACTCATCGGCGAGCGCGATTTCACTAGCAAGTTCGTCGAAGTGGGCCAGCCGGAAATGGATCAGCTCGTGCGCGTGTACAACCGCATGATCGACCAATTGCGCGAAGAGCGCACGCGGCTGCAGGAACAGCACTACTTCATGGATAAGATCCTGACGGCCTCGCCGTCGGGCATTATCACCCTCGACTTCGATGACAAAGTCGCCCTAGTCAATCCCAGTGCTAGCCGCCTGTTGGGGCTGGCCGAAAGCGCGGTGGTCGGCCAGTCATTGGACGAGTTGGGGACGGCATTTGCCCGCGCCCTGCACGCTTTGGCCGTCGGCGAGTCGCAGGTGTTGCCAGTGCAAGGGCAGCGGGTGCGTTGCCACAAGGCGCAGTTTTTGGACCAGGGATTTCCGCGCAGCTTTATCCTGATGGAGGAATTGACCGAGGAATTGCGCCTGTCGGAGAAGGCGGCCTACGAGAAAGTCATCCGCCTGTTGGCACACGAGGTGAACAATTCAACGGGAGCGGTCAATTCCCTGCTGCACTCGTGCCTCAACTACAAGGGACAACTGCGGGAGGCCGACCGCGGCGATTTTGAGAACGCCCTGCAAGTGGCCAGCGACCGCATCGACCATCTCAGCGCCTTCATGCGCAGCTTTGCCGAGGTGGTCAAACTGCCGGCACCGCATTTGCAGCCCGTGGACTTGGAAGCCCTGTTGCGCGACATCGCCGTGCTGATGCGCGCCGAGTGCGAACGCCGCAATATCGAATGGGACTGGGATATTCAGGCGGACCTGAAGCGCATTCCCATGGACGAAAACCAGATAGAGCAGGCGTTTGTCAATATCCTAAAAAATGCGGTGGAGGCCATTGGCGAGGACGGCAGGATCACCATTCGCTTGGGCAAGATGCAAGACCGGCCCTTTGCCGTGGTCAAGGATACGGGTACGGGGATTGACCCGGAAGTGGCCGAGAGCTTGTTCACGCCGTTTTTTAGCACCAAGGAAAACCGGCGCGGCCTCGGCCTGACGTTGGTGCAGGAGATTCTGAGCCGGCACGGTTTTGCCTTTTCCCTCGAAAGCCCTCCAGACGAGCCGACCCGTTTTACCATCCGCTTTTGAAACCCCTGCGCCTCTCATAATCCACCCTGACATCCTAGAACTCGACGGTTTCGCGCTTCATTAGCCGCAGGGTCGTCACCGTGCCGAAGAACACCATGAGAAAGAGCAGCACGGCAATGGCCGTGGCCTCGCCCACTTTGAATTCCTGGAACATGGACTGCACCATGCGAGTGCCGATGACGTGGTTCTCAGTGACCGGGGCCTGATTAGTCAGCAGCCAGATGACCTCAAAGGCCTTCATGCCGCCAATGACCATGAAGACAATGGAGATGGAGAGGATTTCCCAGATGAGCGGCAGGGTGATGCTCCAGAACTGACGCCAGACCGAGGCCCCATCTATGTCCGCGGCTTCGTACATGCTTTGCGGGATGCTCTCCATGGCGGCGAGGAAGAGGATCATATTGAAGCCGCAGGCCCCCCAGATGGACATGGGTACGAGGGCCCAGTAGAGATTGTCCTGGGCCAGCCAGGCAAAGCCCTCAAAGCCGTGGAACCAGTGGGCCAGCAGCTCAATGCCCAGGACGGAAAAGATTTTGCCTAGGGTCGTCAGCACCGAGTTGACCGGGCCGCCTTGGGGGTTGTACAGGTGCATCCACAATAGGGTAGCGGCGACCCCGCCGAGAATGTTGGGAAAGAAGAAGACTATCTTGAAGAGTTGGGCACCGCGCACCTGGCGGGAAATGCACACGGCGAGAAAGAGCGACAGGGGGAGCACAAAGAGCGGAATCGCGAACATGATGAAGAGGTTGTTGCTCAGGCCAATCCAGAACTCGTCGCTTTCCAACAGCAGGCGCTTGAAGTGCAACAGCCCCACAAAGGTCATCTCGGTCAAACCGTCCCAGCGATTGAGGCTCCAGATGAAGGATTTGAGGGAAGGCAAGATGACGAAGATGGTGTACAGGGCCGCAGCTGGTCCGACGAAGAAGAGCACGCCACCCCAGCGCAGGCGCACGCGGCTCTGGGTGGAGGCTATTCTGCCGGCGCGGAGTTTGGCTAGGGTGGTATAGAGCCAGTACAGGGCGCCCAGGCCCAGCAAACCGAGCAAAAGCGCGGGTTTCCACACGTGGCGCACAGTGGTGCGGTCGGGATTTTCGGCCCGAGTGCGCACTGCTAAGGCCGCAGCTTCGAGGGCACGAGCCCCTTCGGCGGGGGTCATTTCGCCGTTCATTACCTTGAAGCGGACGTCGTTGATCGGCTGGTTCATCTCTGGGAAACCCTCGCCGGGGGCGGTTCCGTACGTAGTGGTGGCCCGGCGCGTCAGGTCGATCAGGTCGTGCATATCTTCGCTCACCCGGCCCTCCATCACGCCTTCGACCGCCACTGTAATATCGCGCATCTGGGCGAAGGTGCCGGCCATTTTGCGCGAGGTCATAAAGCGGAGAAAATCCGCGCCGATTTCGGGGTGGTGGCTGTTCTTCATGACAAAGTAGTATCCGGTGCCGGTGAAGATGGCGTTGGGATCGGCCTTGTCGGCATCGACTATGGGCAGGTTGAAGGCACCGAGGCGAAAATCGGGGGGTATCTTGCCCTGCATTTCGCTCTTGAGCCAGGAGCCGCAAAAAATCATGGCTGTCTGCCCGGTGAAAAACTCTAGCTGGGCCTCGGTATGGCTCATCCCCAGAGCGCCGAGCTGGAAATAGTTTTGGGCCGTGCGCTGGATGAAGGCTAGGGCCTGTTCGAATTCGGGGTTGGCAAAGCTGCCGGGTATCAGGTCCTTTTGCTGGTAGTAGCGCTCCCGGCCGGCCAAGTGGTAGTAGGAATTGTCGATGACGGCTCCGGCATAGCCCGGGTAGCGTCCCTGGAAGGCCAGCGGCGGGATGCCGGCGGCCTTGACCTGTTCGCAGAGGGCGAAGAATTCGTCCCAGGTGCGGGCCGGTTCCCAGCCGTGCTCGGCGAACATGTTCTTGTTGTACCACACGGCATAGACCACGTAGAGGAAGGGGATGCCGTAGATCTTGCCCTGGTACTGGAAGCGGTCGAGGCTACCGGGTAGGAAGGATTGCCGCCAGGTCTTGTCGCCCTCCCAGTTGGGGCCGTCGAGGTACTCGTCGAGGGGTTGGACTTGGCCGTTGCGGATAAGGGCCCAGTAGTTGAGCCCGGCGTTGGTCACCTCTGGGTACGTGCCTTCCAGGACCCGCACCCTGATTTTGTCGGCAATGCGCGGATCTCCGTACAGATCGACCAGGACGTCAGGTCGGGCCTCTTCGTAGCCGCGGGCGGCCTCAAAGAAAAAGGTCAGGCCGCAGCCGCCCTCGAAGATGGGTACTTCGATGGTGGTGCGTCCGAGTGCTTCTTGGGCCGCGGAGAGGAGGAACAGACAGAAGACGAAGAGTGCTTTCATCCCTTCAGTGCCCACGGTGATGCCCTTGATAATGTATCAGCAATTTGGATGACGATCAGAGGCCGTGCGAAGTCAATATAGACGGAAGCATCCAGAGGATCAATCTGCCGGTTCGCGACGTTATCCACTTATGCAGAGTTAACGGGCAGCACCTGAGCGCTGTAATTGATCCGCCCGAGCACGAGCTAGGCGGGCATGTTCCGTGCGTCCCATTTTCTCGTAGAGGACGCCTAAATTGCGATGGGCTGTGATCGATTGGGCGTCGTATTTGATGGCCTGAAGTAGGGATCTTTCTGCTGCCTCGTAGGAGCCCTGTTGCATATAGAGTACGCCCAAGTTCCGCTGAGCAGGGACAAAGTCGGGTTTGAGCCGGACGGCTTGTTCGAGGGCGTGGATTTGTTCATCTGTTAGATTCAGAT
>VXZF01000359.1 GCA_009845645.1 Gemmatimonadota bacterium
GTATAAGTACAGGTTATAAATTGACCACTTCTTCGTCTCTCGTTCTATCAACCTTGCAAAGGAGGGTTCCCTTGAAGAGACTAAGCCTTCTAGCCTTGGTTGCGGTGATGGCCGCTTCGGCTGCTTTCGCGCACCAAGCTAACTATTTCATGCCGCAGATTCCCAACCCCGACAACATGGTCGTTGACGGCAACGACGACGACTGGGGCTGGATTGATCCGGCTTTTGCCATCAACCCCGACACCATGTTCGAGATTCTCGGTAGTGAGTGGCCCCCGGCCAAAGACGACTGGGACTGCATTCTCTACGTGGCTTGGAGTTCGTCCCCCGACAATTCGCTGTACTACTTTGCTCGGGTTACCGATGACTCGCTGGGCCTTTTCGTCGAGAACCCCCAGGAGTATTGGAAGGACGACTCGCTGGAAATCATCGTTGATGCCGACCACTCGAGTGAGAACTTCAACGAGACCGAGATGACCTCCGGCCAGCAGTACGGTATCCGCGTTCTGCCCGCCGCTGGTCAGAAGGACACTTGGATCTTCAACGTGCCGCAGGAGAGCATTCTGTGGTCCACCGAGCGTCCTTGGTTCGTCTATGAGTGGACCCTCGATCCGCCGGATGCCCGTCCGATGGAGCAGCCCGCTGGTAGCTCGGTGACCTATACCTACGAGGTCAAGCAGGCTGTGTGGACCTTCCACGACAAGACGGGTCCCGATGGCAGCGCCCGTCACAACTTTGCCTCCGATCAGATCATCGGTCTGACCTTCCAGTTTGACGAGACCGAGAATCCCGAGGTGGGCCGCGAGAAGCAGCCGGGCACGACGCCGGTTAACGGCGCGTTCCAGGACAACTCGAACGGTTCGGACTTCATCACAGTGGAGACCGAAGGCGCTACGGGTGGTACTGGCGGCGTGACGGATACGGCAGTTGAGGCCGATAGCTGGGGTCGGATCAAAAGCTACATGGTCCAATAAGGCGCACCCTAGCATTTTCTGCTAGATCGCACATTGTGCGCAATCGATAAAGAGAGGTGGAGGCGACTTCATCTCTCTTTATCTATCGCCTCTGTATCGCTTTCAGGAAGGCATTCTCAATGAGGATACGGAACATCGCAACGAGCGGGCTTTTGTCGGCTCTTTATCTGTTCACGCTTGTCGGGTGCATCTCACAGGTGGGGCTGCGGCGCTTTGCAACGTTTCCCGAGCCAGTTCCGCAACAAGACGAGGCCATGACCGTCCTCGACGACGGCGCGATTGTCTATGCCAAGGATCGCTTGGAGATCTCGCTACAGGTGTTGGATGACGGATTCCTCAACCGCCAGTTCGCGGCCGATTCAAGGAAGGGCGCTGAATCGACCAATCCATACACGTATGGCAATTGGAAGCCCTGGGGCCAAGACTGGACTCCAGAGCGCTTTACCGTGGTCTTGCTGAAGGTCAAAAACTACGAGTATCCCAAGGTTTTCATCGACCCTAAGGCACTCGTGATCACTACGTCGAACAACCGAGTGTACAATGCGCTCGACGGCGGGCAGCTCGAAGATCACTTCAGCCCGTATCTGCGGGCTTACGCCGGTAACCAGCGGCGGCAGTTTGAGGCTACCACCGACCTGCTTAGACGCACTGTCTATCCGCCTGACATAATCTTTTCCGGTCAAGAGGAAGTCGGGTATATCGTCTTTCCGGTTTTGGACCGAGACGTGAGCAACTTCACCGTCAACGTGCCGGACATGGCCGTGCGTTTCGACTACAAGGGCGAACCGGTAGAGACCATCGACTTAGCATTTAAGTTCCAACGCGAAGTTTACTACGCTCTTCATCCCCGTGCGGAGACGCCGTAATGAATCGAGGGATGGCGGCCCGTATTGCAGTCCTGTTGTGCGCCTCGTGCGCTTGGGCCCCGTGGCTTGCTGCGGACGAATGGGTGCTTGGGGGCGGCGGTGGATTGCCGTGGGGCGATCTCGTCCAGGTTCGCGCCCAGATCGACGACCAAAGTAGCCCCGGCGCGATTCAGATTCGCGGCTTTACGCCTGACGAAAACATCATTACCACCCTCTCTTGGGCCTACGGCAAGCCCAACGACTTGGTCAGCGAAGGCAATGCGGCGCTGTGGGATAATACGGCGGCTAGGAATTCCATTTCGCTGTCGATCGTCGATGGCGACGACACCACAAGCACTGCAGATCTCTTTAAAACCGCTGGCGTCGATCAAGACGGGCGCACCTTCTTTTTGGATATGGGCTCGCGCGTGCCAGCCGATAGCTTGGTCTTCTTTCCCCGGCAAGAAGGGACCTACGCCAACGGTAAGCCCTTTAGCGACGACTTTGTTCGCAAGCACCGGATTTCTGTCAGCGATGGGCTGACGTACGTGAACGAACAGCCGCTCTTCACCTTACTGCGTGACGTCCCGGTGAACCCCAACAGCGTGTTCACCATGAAATTTCCCCAGCAGTTCATTCGCTTTATTCAGTTGCGCGTGGGGTCGCGGAGTCCCTTTGAGATTGCCGAATTTGAACTCTACGGCAACGGCTTCGTGCCACGAGCCACGTACCGAAGCCAAGTTATCGACTTGGGCGAGGTCTCCAACTACGGCACCATATCTTGGGCTCAGCGTGCGCTGGAACTGGTAGAAGGTGAGTTGATCGAGTTGCCGAATCTGGGTCAGACCTCGGTCGCGGTGCGCATGAAGACGGGCCAGGATGACAGCCCGCTGGTTCACTTTCAAAAGGTTGTTGACGACGAAACGCGAGCCGTCAGCCAAGAAGTGGTCTCGGAAGCGGATTACAACAAGCTGCCCTCGGGCGAGAAAGGCGATATTGAGGACGATGCTGATAACTGGAGTCCTTGGTCATTGCCACTCGAATCCGGGCAATTGATTCCGCTGCCCAGTCCGCGTCCCTATTTTCAGCTCCAGATCATCATGGAGAGCCAATCCGTGACGCAGACGGTGCGCATTGACTCGTTGCGGATTGAACACTCGCTGCCCCCGGCTGCTGCAGTCGTTGGCGAAATCTCCTTGGCTGACGAGCCCAACCCACCGGCCGACATCGGCGTAATCGACAAAGATGACGCCGTTGTGCTGCCGAGCATTGACGGGGGCGAAGAGGTGCTCTTTGCCTATGACGTGCGAGCCATAATAAACAACAACCAGAACGGCTTTGATGCTTTGCGCATTGACACGCCGACGCCAGCGCGCTTTGTCGGCCTGCAAATGGGCGATCCGCTCGAACCCGTGGAGCCAGATCGCGTGAGTGTGGGCGATAGAAGCCTCGAAGTGATTTTCACTAGCAATAAGATCACTTTTGACAACAATGTGCCGCTGCGCGTGCTCTTTGAAGGATCGACCGTCGTGTTCGGCACGATTTTCACTGGCACGGTCTGGGATACCCAGTCCGATATTCTCGGTCAGCCCGTGCTTGAAGGCGATGCCAATTTCGACGTCAGCACCAACTCGTTGCGCGTGGCTCTGACCCAGCAGTCCGTGGGCGAAATCGTCCGTGCTATAGAGTTTAATCCTTCGGTCTTCACGCCTAATGGAGATGGCATCAACGACCATATCGCCATCAAGTACACTGTAATTCAGATTTCCGAGCCTAAGCCCATTGAGGTGGCCATTTACGACTTGGCGGGGCGGCTGGTGCGCGTACTGGCCGACCGCGAACAGCCTGGGGGAATTTACACCGAGATGTGGGATGGGCGGAGTGATGCAGACGAGGCCGTGCCTCCGGGTAGTTACGTGGTCTCGCTCTCAGTTGATAGCGGGATCGGCAACTTCAGGCGAGTCGGCGTCGTCGGCGTGGCCTATTAGTTGATAGTTGGATATGGTGCATGGTGCTTGACCGGCAAAAATTAAAAAGGGAGGATTCCAGCGTGAGGTGCATGCTCTACGCAGCAGTTGTCACAGCCGGCGTCGCACTCCTATGCGATGCAGCTTTTGCCCAACGGGTCGGCTTTCTGACCGGACGCGAACCGCGTGGTGTGGATGTCTATGATATGGCGATGACGCCAGCACAGCGAAAGTGGCAATATCCGCAAAGCCTATACCACTTCTATCGGTGGACCGGCGAGGAATACAGCAATTACGCCCGCCAAAACTACGAGCGCTACGTATCTACTGAGCTTGAAGGCTTTCGCACATACGACCTCTACGGGAACTACATCACTCGTGGTTTCGAGGTGTACAACTGGTCCATGGACAGTCCAGTGACTTCGGGCAGTACGGTGCGTAAGGGGCCTAAGTACAGAGGTTGGTTTCAAAGTTTGATCGTCTCGTCAATGTCTAAGGGGCAGTTTTATTCCTCAATGACCATTGGCGAGGCCCTGCGCACCACCCTGACGCCGCTGACTTTTTCCAAGCCAGCTTTCAATGGGGCGCAGTGGGACTTTGCCGCCGATAAGTACCAGATGACACTCTTGGCGTCGCGCTTGGCCTCCCCGGGCTCAGCCGTGCAGTTTGAAAATTCACTCGGCCAGATATTGGGCGACATGACCAATCTCTTCGGCGTGCACTCCAAGGTGCAGCTCGGGGATTTTTCCAAGCTGGGCTTTACGTATTTGAACATTGCCAACTTCTCCACGGGTCGCAAGCTCGGCGACAACTCGCTCAAAGGCGTGTTGACTGAGGCCCAAAACGGCGGCAACGTTGAGACGATCGTCCTGAGGCTCTCGGACGATTCGCCCGAAGACGGCGTAGGCGGTGCTCAGCTTTTTGCTGAGCGCATTATAATCAACGGAGTTGATCATCCCGAAATCGTCCCCTCGCCGCGCGGTGGTGTGCGGCGCGCCGGCGTCATTGAGGCCAATGGGGCGGAGACGTTGGAGCTGACCTACAATATTGCCCGCGACTTCCGCCAACAGCCCGATGACGAGATCACCACGTTTCAGGAGATCAGCGAGATCGAGTTCGAGTTGGTCATCGCTAATGACTATCGGATCGAAATCACCTCTAACCTCCAAGTCAATGCCCAAGGCGAGCCCGTGTTCTTGGAGGTCGAGCGCGCCCATGGCAACGTCAGCGATGGCTCTAACCAGCGCTTCATCCGCTTTGAATATGGCCTGCCCACCGGCAAGGATATCATCGGCTTTAACTTTGATGTAGACGATATCAAGGGCTTCAATATGCGCTCGGAGCTTGCTTTTAGTCGGGCGTTTCGCCGCTTTCCCAACCAGAACTTCCAAGAGCACGCCCTCGCTCAAGACGATGGCATGGCCTACTACATCACGGCCTCGCAGGACGCTTATCCGTTTTTCGCGTATGGGGAATTCTACCGTCTGGAGCCTGAGTACCAGACCAATGCGTTTATCTCGGATGCGCGGGGTTTCATCGAATACGAACACCCAGAGCGCTATTCTTTTGAGGCGGTTGACGACAACGACGACCAAGATCGCTTTGCCGACTGGAAGCGCCTGTGGCAAAACGGCGACAATGCCTTTGGCGAATCGCCTTTTGGTACCGGTGGCCAAGCCGACCCGCAGGTTTTTCCTGGGCACGACGAGAACTCGGACTTCATCTCGGACTTTAATCAAAACGACAATAGCCAGCCGGATTTCGCCGAGCCATTCCTGCGCTATAATGTCGATCCACCCGAGTTCCTCTTTGGCGTTGACATGAACAACAATAACGTCATTGATCGCTTTGAGAACGATACGTTCGCCGACTACCCCTACCGACACGACCGAGATGGCTACAACGTGTACGGGGGCGTTCACTTGACCGAAGCCATCAAGGCGACGGTGGGCTACTCCACGGCCGACGAGATTAGTTCCAAGCGCAGCGCGCAGATGAGCTATGCAGTAGTCACGGGCGAGTGGAAATGGCCGGGCATTGAGGCTCGGGCTTTCCAATATGCTCGCTCGGTCCAAGACGACATCGAAGACGATGTGATCCAATGGGTCGATCCAGATGGATTTCGCGAAACCATTGACCCGCTGATCGCCCAAGACACCTTTGTCTGGACCGGCTATCTGACGTTCGATTACCTGCGCCTTAAAAACCTGAACATCTACAACAAGGTGAAGTACGACTGGTTCAGTCAGCGCGGCGAGCAGGCCGAAGTCAAAGACAACCGCCTCTTCTTTGGCGCGATCAACAAGGTGGATTATCCGCTACCGATTACCGACAACCTGTCTTTTTGGCCGCGCTATAAGAGCGTGTATCGCAAGATCAACCCGACCTTTAGCACTGACCTCGACATCACCGAGTGGTCGCAGTTTTACATGCTGACCTCGAAGTACTTCATCCTGCCCGGGACCTTTATTGAATACGGCGTCGAGTTGAATCTCTTCCGCAATCTTGAAGAGCGCCCGGAGATCCTGCCACCTGGATACGTCGATGACTTTACGGGTTCGGTGCTGGCCTTACAGCTTTCCAACAGGTCGGCGTACCTCGGTTATTCGCTGACCATGAATACGGGCTTTCGCTGGGAGCGCCGGGCTTTTGCCGAGGCGACCGAAACTAACTCTCTGCTCTTCATTCGGGTTTTCGCAGGCCTCCAAGACTAGGAGCTGCTATTTCTCTGTGGATCCAAAGCGCCCGGCGTTCTCTAGCGGAGATGCCGGGCGCTTTACTGCCTAACAACATGGACATGCGTCTTGCCGTGGTGTGGATAGGGCTAGTCGCCCTTCTCGGAGAGATCGGTTGTGGCTCTCCGGAACGCCATGTCCTCAAAAAGCCTGCCACGCCCCAGCCTCTCGCGTTTTACCAAGGTGCCTACGAGCAAAACCCCACAGACCCAGAGATACTCTTGGCCTTGGGATGGCTCTATCTACAAAAGGACCGCACGCGCCACGCCGTCGCCGTGCTGTCCGAACTGGTTGCGGTTGTGCCCGACGACGCGGATGCTCACTACTATCTGGGGGTTGCTCTCGCCAAAGAGCACCGCAAGAGCGAGGCCATAGCCGCCTTTCAGCGTGCCCTCGAAAAGGCACCGGGCTTTGCCGAGGTGTACTGGGCTTTGGCGTTGTTGTACAACGAGCGCGGCGACGGGTACGAAAAAGCGCTTGCAACGGTCGAAGAGGGGCTGCAACTGGCCGGACAGAGCGGCTATGGGCATTTCGTGTTGGGATTTGTGCTGTGTTCGCGTGGCGACAATGAAAACGCCAAAACCGCGCTGCTGAAGGCCATTGAACTCGACTCTGACTTAGCGCACGCCCACTACTACTTGGCGTTGGTGTACTTGCGCTTGCAGGACGAGCCGCGGGCTATGGCGGCGATGGAGCAGACCATTGCCGCAGATCCGGGTTACACCTCGGCCTATTACAGCTTGGGCACGCTCTATGCGCGCACGGGCCGCGACGCCGAGGGGTCGCGAATGATCGAACTTTTCCAGCAGTTGAGTAGCGCGACAATGGACGAGGATCACTACCGCCGCTTGCTCTATCGCCAGGCCGTGCCGCTAGCGACCGACAAACAGGCGGCCACGCATTTCAACTTGGGGCTGGTTTATTGGCGCAGAAAGGAGTTGGCGGCGGCACTCGAACAGTTCGAGGCGGCCTTGGCCCTCGATTCTACGTACGCAGAGGCCAGCCACAACATCGGGGTAATCTACTCGCTGCAAGATCAACACGCGACGGCCCGCCCCTTTTTACTGCGCGCAGTCCGCCACAAGCCCGACTACGCGTTGGCCTTTGAAAACATAGGCAACAACAGCTTGGCCC
>VXZF01000229.1:0-6042 GCA_009845645.1 Gemmatimonadota bacterium
TGATGAAGAACATCCTCTGGGCCACGGAAAACGCCGAGCGGCTCCAGCGCGGCGAACTGCTCAGCGAGCGCGAAGACGACGATTGAGGGGCGTTACTCCGCTGACCGCCAAGCCGTCACCCGCAGTTTCCACTCCTCGACCGCGCAGTAGAGCACCGGTACAACCGGCGCGGTCAGCACTACCGCCATCATGCCGCCAAAGGTGGGAATGGCCATCGGCAGCATGAGGTCTGCGCCCCGACCACTCGCCGTCAGCACGGGGACCAGCGCCAAAATCGTGGTAGCCGCGGTCATCAGGCAGGGGCGGATGCGCCGCACCCCAGCGGCGAGCGCAGCGCGGCGCATCGCCTCAACAGTCTCTGGCTTTTGTTCGCGGAAGAGCTGGCGTAGATAGGTCGCCACGATCACGCCGTTGTCCGAGGCAATGCCAAACAGCGCGAGAAAACCCACCCACACCGCCACGCTCAAGTTCAGCGGACGGACGTGGAAGAGGTCGCGCATCTGTGTGCCGAAGACGGAAAAATCCAAAAACCATTCCTGCCCGTAGAGCCATAGCATGGCAAAGCCACCGGCCCAAGCCACCGCAACTCCGGAAAAGACCATCAGCGCCGTGGCGGCGTTGCCAAACTGGAAATAGAGAATGAGGAAAATAGTCGCCAGCGCGAGCGGCAGCAGCACGTTGAGCTTCTTCTGCGCTCGCAGTTGGTTCTCGTAACTACCAGCGAAGGTGTAGCTGACGCCGGTCTCCAGCACCAAATCTCCGCTGGCTCTCTTGCTGGCTAAGTAATCTCGACACGCTTCCACCACATCGACTTCCGCGTACCCCGGCTTCTTGTCGAAGAGCACGTAGCCTAGCAAAAACGTATCCTCGCTCTTGATGACCTGGGGGCCGCGCACATAGCGAATCTCGGCCAACTCGCCCAAGGGGATCTGTGCTCCGTCCGGCGCTGGCACCAGAATGCGCACCAGTTCCTCGACGCTGTCGCGCAATTCGCGCATGTAGCGCACCCGCACGGGATAGCGCTCCCGGCCTTCCACCGTGGTCGTAACCAGCTTGCCCCCAATGGCGATCTCAATTACGTCCTGCACCTTCTGCAGGGCGATGCCGTGGCGGGCAATGGCCTCGCGGTCGATGTGGATTTCCAAGTAGGGCTTGCCGACGATGCGATCGGCGTTGACGGTCGCCGCCTCGACCGAGGGCACTTCCTTGAGCAAGCGCTCTATCTCCAAGCCAGCGCGTTCGATGGCCTCCAAACTAGGGCCTTTGATCTCAACGCCCATGGGCGCGCGCATCCCGCTTTGCAACATGACGAGCCGCGCGGCAATCGGCTGCAACTTCGGTGCCGAGGTAGAGCCGGGGATCTGGCCGGCCCGAGCGATTTCCGCCCATATATCGTCGGGCCCCTGTATCCCCGGCCAAGCGGCGCGCCCCGGATTGAGCGCGGGATCCAAGGGCGGACGCCACAAGCGAAAAGGACGGCCATCGGCGGCGGGCACGAGGCGACCGGTCTCATCGCGAATATAGCGGCCCTGTACCTTGTAGGGCTCGCCATCGGGAGCAGACGAAGGTAAGCCATCGGACGCGCGGAACAGGTCCGTAGCATGCTCGTCAAAAGCGAACAATCGGCGTCGACCATCCTCGTCGGTGAGGTACTCCGCACGATAATTGATCACAGTCTCAATCATAGAAATCGGCGCAGGGTCCAGCGGCGACTCCGCCCGTCCTAACTTCCCCACTGCGGACTCCACTTCTGGTATCTGCGAAATGGCCGCGTTTTGCTTCTGCAGGACGTCGAGCACCTCGCCGATGGAGGCGTGCGGCATGGTCGTCGGCATCCACAGGAACGAACCTTCGTCGAGGGGCGGCATAAACTCCTTGCCCAATCCGGGCAGGGCCTCGTCGAAGGCCGCAAAGGGCGCTGAATGGCGCAAGACAGACGGCACGAAGCCGAAGACGAGGGCAAAACCCAGCCACGCGGACGCGCCCGCCAGCGTCAGCAACAAGGGAAAAAGCAGAGCCAAGCCCTTGTGATCCAGACACCACCGGAGCACGCGGGGGAAGACATGTTGCAAGGCGCGAAAAAGCGCCAACAGGCCGCCGATCAATCCAGCGGCGAAGATAAAATTGCGCCATCCCCCCTTTTCCGGCCCAAGGGGCAACCAGTGTTCCGCTAGCACGACGACGACCCCAACAGCCGCAACGGCTATAACACCCCGCGCCACCCACAAGCGCACCCGCTCCGGTACGCGAGCGGCGAGCAAGTGATACGTCCCAATAGCTATCAGCAGCAGACCAACCCACCACGACAGCGCGAGGGCCACCCCAAGACCACAGGCGGCCCAAAGGCCGGGAGCCCAACGCCCCAGTCGCGTGCCAAACACACAGTGAGCCAAGGCTGGCAAGGCCGTCAGCGACAGCCATACAGCAGCCAACAGCGCGAAGGTCTTGGTAAAGGCCAGCGGCGCAAAGAGCTTGCCCTCGGCCCCTTGCATGGCGAAGACCGGCAAAAAACCCACCACTGTGGTGAGCACGGCCGTCAGCACGGCTCCGCCGACCTCGCGCGTGGCGCGGAAGACCACTTCTAGGCGGTCTTCCTCTGCGTCTGCATCCTCCAAGTGCTTGAGGATGTTCTCGCTGATGACGATGCCCATATCGACCATAGTGCCGATGGCGATGGCAATGCCGGAAAGGGCGACTATGTTGGCGTCAATGCCAAAGACCTTCATGGCGGCAAAACAGGCGAGCACGGCCAGCGGCAACAGCCCGGAGACCAGCATGGCTCCGCGCAGATTCATCACCAGCGCCAACACTACGATCACCGTTACCAGCACCTCCTCGCTCAGGGCGCGCTCCAGCGTACCCAGCGTCTCTTCAATCAGGCCAGATCGGTCGTAAAAAGGGATCACTTGCACTTGGCTGACCCGCCCGTCGGGCAGAGTTTTCTTCGGCAGGCTCGGGGCGATTTCCGCGATCTTGGCCTTGACGCTTTCAATGGCGGCTAGGGGATTAGTACCATGGCGCGCCACCACCACGCCGCCGACCACCTCTGCACCTTCCTTGTCCAACGCACCGCGCCGCAGCGCCGGTCCCAGCGCGACCCGCGCGACGTTTTTGACGTAGATCGGGACGTTGTCCCGCGCCTTAATGACGGCGTTTTCGAGGTCGGCCAAGCCTTTGACAAAACCAATGCCGCGGATGACGTACTCAGCTCGATTTAGCTCTACAGTGCGCGCACCCACGTCGCGGTTGGACATGCGCACCGCGTGGAAGACCTCGTCGAGCCGCACCCCGTAGGCGCGCATCGCGTCTGGGTTGACGTCAATTTGGTATTCCTGCACAAAGCCGCCCACAGAGGCCACCTCGCTGACGCCATCGGCCGCCAGCAGGGCATAGCGCACCTGCCAGTCCTGAATGCCACGCAACTCGTGCAGATCCCAGCCGCCCGTGGGCGCGCCCTGTTCGTCGCGGCCTTCCAACGTGTACCAGAATACCTGCCCCAAGGCCGTTGCGTCCGGCCCCAAGGCTGGCTGTACTCCCTCGGGCAGCAGACCTGCCGGCAGGCTGTTGAGCTTTTCAAGGATGCGGGAGCGCGACCAATAGAAATCGACTCCTTCGGCAAAAATCACATAGATGCTCGAAAAACCGAACATCGAAGAACTGCGGATCGTCTCGACGCCCGGTACGCCTAACAGCGCTACTGTCAGCGGATACGTCACCTGATCTTCCACGTCCTGCGGCGAGCGTCCGGCCCATTCGCTAAAGACGATTTGCTGGTTTTCGCCGATGTCCGGGATCGCATCCACCGGCACCGGGTCGCGCGGTAGCCAATCGAGCTTCCACGCAAAAGGGGCGACGCTGAGGCCCCAACCAACGAGGCCAGCCAGCATCAGCACGGCGACGAGTTTGTGGACTAGGAAAAAGCGGACTAAGCGGTCCATGGTAGCCTCCTACTCGTGGCCGGCGAAGGTCTCGCGCAGGCTACCGCAACGGTACATCTGGCCGCCGAAGTAGGGATTTTGGGTCTGCATCGCCTGTTGCAGCCAAGCCGCCCCCTCGTTGTCAAAGGCCATTGGACAGTGAAAAAGATGCACTGGCCCGGCATGGACACCTCCCTGCCGCGCCACCCGAATCAGCACCGTCGAGAGCTCGGCAAAGGCTTGGCGGGCCGCGGCGAGATCGCCAGCTCCGCTGATCGCGTCTCCGATCTCCTGCGACGCCGGGTGGGCCGCGAGCGTTGCGGCGGCGGCCTGTGTCCCCGACAGATCGTCCTTGCTCAATGCCTGTTGCGTGGCGAAATAGGCCGTCCAGACCGCGGACGGCGGGCCGTGCGCGTGGCCGTTTGGCTCGTCGTCGCGCTGGTCGGCCCGCGCTGGCGCATTCATCATGCTCGGCTGGGCGCGGATTTGGAGGGCGCTGTCGATTTTGAACGCGCCGTTGACCACCACTTGCTCTCCCTCGCGCAGACCCTCGCGCACCAAGTAGTAATCCCCGGCCCGCGGCCCGAGCACGACCTCGCGGCCCTCGTACAGGCCCTCGCCGAGCGCGACGTACACCACGGCGCGTTTGCCCGTCAGCAGCGGTGCCGAAGCTGGCACCACCAGCGGCATCTCGCGCTCCACCTCGTCGCCCGTGTCATACAACTCTTCGGCGCGCACTAGGGCCATGCCGCAAATGTCGCAGGCACCGGGCGCGGCGCGGACGATCTCTGGATGCATCGGGCTGATCCACTTGCCCTTGAGTTCGGGCGACATGGCGCGTCCGTGGGCTCCCACCTCAGCTTGAGCCACAGCCCACACCAACATCCCCGGCTTCAGCCGACCTTGCTCATTCGCCACGTTGACCCGCACGCGCACCGTGCGCGTGCGCTCGTCCAGCACAGGATCGACAAAGGATATTTGGCCACTGAACACCTCGCCCGGATAGGCTTCAGCCGAGAATTCGACGGCCTGGCCGTAGTGGATCCAAGACAGGTCCGATTCGTAGGCGCGAAGCTCCAGCCACAACCGCGATAAGTCCGCAATGGTGTATATCGGCGTCCCGGTCTGCACGTACGCGCCCTCGCTGAGGTGCTTTTTTATCACCACGCCGCCTGTTGGCGCGTAAATCGTCAGGTGGTCGGAGGCTTGGCGCTCGCGCTCGACGCGCTCGATTTGCTCCTCCTTCAGCCCGAGCAGGCGCAGCTTTTCGCGCGCGGCCTCGACCGTCGCCTGCGCCGTCTGCCCAACGGACGTGCCGCTATCAACCAATCGCGCGCGGGCGCGCAGGGCCTGGATCAGTTCCTCTTGGGCAGTCAACAACTCGGGGCTGTAGAGATAGGCTATATGGTCGCCCTTTTCGACCCGCACGCCCGTGTAGTCCACGTACAGCCGGTCAATCCGGCCCGCTACCCAAGCGGTGATGGAGCGGACTTGCGTCTCATCTACCGCGATCTTGCCGACCATCCGCGTCTCGACCGGCGCGAAGCGGCGCTCGACCGGAGCAGTCTGGATGCTGGCAAGCTCCTGCGCGGTGGGCGAGAGGCGCAACTGGCGCGGAGCCAAAGTGTCGCCAACCTCGGGCGCGGCCACCGGGATTAGGTCCATCCCGCATATTGGACACTGACCCGGACCGGGCTGGCGGATCTGCGGGTGCATCGAACAAGTCCACGTTTCGCCCTGCTCGGCGACCACGGCGGGTGCGTGAGCGCTAGGTGTGTCCGAGCCGCCCAAACCCCAGCCCACGGCCAAGCCGACGCTCCCCGCCACAATGCCGGTAGCTATTATCTGCTTTGTCGATTTCATCGTTGAATTTCCTCCGTGGGTTCGCCGACCAGCTTTTCAATCTCGGCCCAATGCAGGGCTTGGTCGGTCTGCGCCCGTTCGTACGCTAGCTGGAACTCCAGCAGAGTGCGTTGGGCGTCGATGACCGCGAGAAAATCGCTGCGGTCGGCGGCAAAGGCGCGCTGCGTTACGTTGAGCGCTTGTTCGGCCTTGAGCAGCAAGCTGTCTCGGTAGAGGGCACTGCGGCTTTGGGCGTCGCGCTGCTTGTACAAGGCCAGTTCCA